>JAITJJ010000227.1 GCA_031278965.1 Deferribacteraceae bacterium | reverse complement strand
GAAGGCACAGTTGAGGATTACAAGAATTTCCTCAATAAAGGCAAAAGAGGCAACGTCGCTGAAGGCGAAGGGATCTATGTCAATGAATGTGCAGGCTGCCACGGTGCTGACGGCAGAGGTTCGCAGGGGAAGCAAACTGAAGGTATCTCCACTGTGGATCTGCGCACTGCCAGATCCCTCGGCTATGAACCCGAAGATATGTTTGTTCAGATCTTCAACGGCTTGCCGCAGCTTATGCCGCCTTACGGAAACGTATTGTCGTCGGAACAGATTGACTCCCTCATTCTGTATATCGAATCCCTTGAAAGGAGATAATCATGGCTGAAGAATATGATGATTTTGAAAAATTTGTAAACCCGGAAACAGCTGACAAGCTCCCGACCGGGTGGCTGATCCTGTTCATAGGCTTAATTGTGTTCGGGGTATTATACATCTATTTCTTTACTCCTGAACTTTCAGGCTGGTCACAGGCTCTGGAATACCATGCCTCCATAGCTGGTCAATAGGGTATTCAGTTAACTTGATCTTACGGGAGGGAGATTAAATGATCTCCCTCTTTTTTTGCGGAAAAATCCCCCCATAATTCACCCGTATAAACCGCTGCCTTAATCGTGCGGCATATATAATAGCCCTTTGCAGTTATTGCGGAGCATGTGTTAAAAAAACAAGAAAATAAACAAATCCCTGTCTAACAAATCTTGTACCCGGAAACTTTAATAACGGGCAGGAATTTTAACGGAAATTTAAGATAAATTAAGAGGATTATAAATAATGAAATAATACGTTGACTTTATCAGAGCTAGTAAATAAAATGCGGCTTCGTTAAACTTCCGGACAGTTGAAAGTGAAAATATGTTTAAATGGAAAAGTTTTGAAATTGAATAAAGGTTTTAATTTTTGCGGCAGCCTTACTGCAGAGGAAGGGGAAGTTGGAAATAGGGGACGTCCCTCCCAAAATATCGGCGGTCAAGCCGTTATTGAAGGGGTCATGATGCGCGCTCCCGGCTCTTTTGCCATAGCTGTCCGCAGAAAAGACGGGGAGATTGCAGTGCGCCGCCAGAATATCGGGATAGACCACAGCAAACTCTTTAAAAAACCGATCTTTCGCGGTATGGTGGGGCTCTACGACGCGTTGGTGCTTGGGATAAAAGCGTTAAATTTCAGTGCCGAGCAATCCGGCAATGAAGATGAAAAGATAACAAAAAGTCAGTCCTTTTTCGGTCTCCTTTTTGGGCTTGTCTTAGGGGTTTTGCTCTTTGTCTTCGCTCCCCTCTGGATAACGGAGTTTTTGAAAAGATTTTTCCCTCTGATAGAGGGATCTTTTCTGGTTTATAACGCTGTGGACGGAGTAATCCGCGTTATCTTCTTCCTTGCCTATATTATAATAATATCCCGCATGAAAGATATTCAGCGGGTTTTCGAATATCACGGAGCGGAGCATAAATCTATATTCACCTACGAGGCGGGGCTTGCTCTCACGGTGGAAAACGCCCGCGGGATGAGCCGTTTTCACCCCCGCTGCGGCACAAGTTTCCTTTTAATCGTTATGATTGTAGCGATTATTATATTTTCGCTGATTCCAAAAGATTCCGCTTTCATTATAAAACTTTCATCCAGAATAGTTCTTCTCCCCCTGATTGCAGGGGTTAGCTATGAAGTATTAAAGTTCTCCGCCCGTTTTAAAAACAATATCTTTGTAAAACTTCTGATAGCTCCGGGGCTCTGGCTGCAGAGGCTTACCACACGAGAACCGGACGACAGCGAGCTTGAGGTTGCTATAGCATCAATAAATGTCGCCTTGAGTGAGGCTGATGAAAAGTTGGATGGCGTAATATATGTTTGATATGCTAAACGGCGTTTTGGAGCGCTATGAACAGCTTGAAAACCTCTTGTCTGATCCCGCAGTCATATCAGACAGGGATAACTACCAGAAATATGCCAGAGAGCGCTCCGAAAAAACTTCAGTTGTGGAAAAATATTTGGAATGGAAAGCGTTGAAAGATCGTTTTTCAGAAGCTAAAGAGATACTTTCTGTTTCTAATGATAAAGAGCTGATAGAGCTTGCAAAAATTGATTTGGAGGAGGTCTCTGAAGCCCTTGCGGAAACGGAGGAACGGTTAAAGATTCTCCTCATTCCGAAAGACCCCTATGATGATAAAAATATATATCTGGAGGTTAGGGCGGGAACCGGCGGAGATGAAGCTTCTTTATTTGCAGCAAATCTCCTTAGAATGTATTCCCGTTATGCGGAGCTTGAGGGGTGGAAAACCGAAGTTGTAAGCGGCAACGAAACGGAAGTGGGGGGTTACCGGGAGGTTGTCCTCCTTATAAAGGGGCGCGGAGCATACAGCCGCTTAAAATATGAAGCGGGGGGGCATAGAGTTCAGCGGATACCTGAAACGGAAGCAAGCGGGCGTATCCATACCTCTGCCTGCACTGTGGCGGTGATGCCGGAAGCGGACGAGGTGGATGTACACATAGAACCTAAAGATATCCGCATAGATGTTTACCGCTCTGGAGGAGCTGGGGGGCAGCACATCAATACTACCGATTCCGCCGTCAGAATTACCCATATTCCAACAAATATCGTTGTTACCTGTCAAGATGAACGTTCGCAGATAAAAAATAAGGAGAGGGCGATGAAACTCCTCCTTTCAAAGCTGTTGGAGGATAAGCTGAGCCGCCAAAACTCCGAAAGGGCGGATACCCGTAAATTACAGGTCGGTTCCGGCGACAGAAGCGAGAGGATACGCACCTACAACTTTCCGCAAAACCGCCTGACAGACCATCGTATAAACCTTACGGTTTATAACCTTGACCGGATCATGGAAGGGGAGTTGGGGGGGATACTTTCAGAGATAATCGCCTTTGACCAAGCGGAAAAGTTGAAGGAAGCGGGGTTATCCTAAGTGATTACGAGTTCTGCCGCCCTCTCTGTCCTTGCCGGATACGGGCTCTCCCGCTCGGACTGCCTTGATATTGCCGCTTATCTGGCTGGGGCAGAGTATAATTACGCCCTTTTGCATGCGGGAAAGCTGGCTGTTAATGAGGAAGAGCTGTTGCGGATAAGCGAGCGGGTTTTAAAAAAAGAACCGACAGCGTATATCACCGGACGCAAAGAGTTTTATGGCTTAGAGTTTGATCTTTGTAGCGGGGTATTTATCCCAAGGCCTGAAAGCGAGCTTTTAACAGAGCTTGCCATAAAGGAAAACCCCAGGCGGGTATTAGACCTCTGCACCGGAACAGGCGCGATCCTCATATCCATACTGAGTGAGCTTAAAGATGCAAGGGGAGCCGGGGCGGATATATCCCTTAAAGCTATTGAAACAGCGGAGCGCAATGCCCGCAAACTGGGGGTGTCAGACAGAACGGAATTTTTTCAGGCTGATCTTCTGGCTTCAAGCCTCCCATACGGGGATTTTGATCTGATTACAATGAACCCGCCGTATCTTTCAGAGCGGGAGTATGCCGAATGTCCCCCGTCTATCTTTTATGAACCTAAAAACGCCCTTGCTGCCGAAAGTGAAGGGTATCATTTTTACAATATTATATTGAACGAATTGAAAAAATTTAATAATATGCTCTTGCTCTTTGAGATTGGGGCGGCACAGGGAGAGACGGTTGTGCGGCTTGCGGAAAACTGCGGCTTTGAAGTCTCTCTGTTTAATGATCTTGCGGAGAGAAATAGGGTAATTAGGGCACATAAGAGATGACAAATTGGATAAATTAATTATAAAAGGCGGGAAACCGCTCTTTGGCGATGCGTATGTAAGCGGTTCAAAAAACGCCTCCCTCCCGATAATGGCGGCGACTCTTCTGGCGGAGGGGGTTTACAATATCAGCAATGTTCCGGTGCTGAAAGATATATTCACTATGGGGGAACTTCTGGAGAGGCTGGGAATTGAAAACTCCTTCAGCGGCGACACCTTTATATTAAACAATATGGACGGCGGCGGGGCGGATGCCCCCTATGATCTGGTGAAAAAGATGCGCGCCTCCATCCTTGTTCTGGGGCCTCTGCTTGCAAAGCGGAGAAAAGCTAAAGTATCCCTTCCGGGCGGGTGCGCCATCGGGGAGCGTCCCGTTGATCTGCATATTGCCGCCCTTGAAAAGATGGGTGCGGAGATAACTGTCAATCACGGCTATATTGAAGCTTCCTGCGGACGGCTTACGGGAGCGGAGATAAATTTTAAGACCGTCACCGTTACCGGTACGGAGAATATTCTAATGGCGGCTGCTCTTGCGAAGGGGAGAACCGTAATAAACAATGCCGCTGCGGAGCCGGAAATTTCTGATCTGGCCGGATTTTTAAGGAAGATGGGTGCGGAGATAACGGGGGACGGCACTTCGGTTATAACGATTGAAGGGACGGATGAGCTCTCAGCCGCCGACTACAGCGTTATGCCTGACAGGATTGAGGCGGGGACTCTTATGTGCGCCGTGGCAGGCACGGGCGGAGACGTGCGCCTTCACAATGCGCCGCTTAAATGCATGTCAGCGGTAACAGATGCCCTCTTTACGGCAGGTCTTGCCGTAAAGGAAGGCGAAGACGGCGTTTTGGAGCTCTCGTCCGGCGGAGAGCTTAACTCCGCAGATATATCTACAAAACCGTATCCGGGCTTCCCCACCGATATGCAGGCGCAGTATATGGCGATAATGACCAAAGCCAACGGCACCGCCGTGATAGATGAGAATATATTTGAAAACCGTTTTATGCATGTGGCAGAGCTTAAAAGGATGGGGGCTGATATTGCCGTGAAAGACGGACAGGCGGTGGTGCGCGGGGTGAAAGAGCTTTCCGGAGCCCCGGTTATGGCGTCGGATCTTATGGCAAGCGCGGGCTTAGTGATTGCAGCGCTTATGGCGACAAACACAAGTGAAATAAACCGCGTATACCACCTTGACAGAGGGTATCAGGAGTTCGAAAAAAAGCTGAGGGGAATAGGGGCGGATATAAAAAGGGTTTAACGCTTATTATGAATGATAATATATTAACTTTTGCCCTCCCCAAAGGGAGGCTTGCAGAGCAAACAGCAGAGCTTTTAACCCGCCGCAGGGTAATGGCTGCTGATGTGTTGGATTTTGATTCCCGCAAACTGATATTTCTGGATCAGAAAAATGCCTTGCGCTTCCTCCTGGTAAAAAATGCTGATGTTGTCACCTATGTTGAGCGGGGCGGGGCAGATTTGGGAGTTGTCGGGCTTGATATGCTCTTGGAGAGCGGGGCGGGGGTTTATGAGTTTTCAGACCTTACCTTTGGTTCCTGCCGCATGAGCATAGCAGCGGCAAGCGGGACGCACACCCTTTACAGGCAGAACATAAAAGTGGCGACAAAGTATCCGAATATAGCCAAAAATACCTTTGCATCTAAAGGAATATACGTGGAGATAGTAAAACTGTTCGGTTCCATTGAAATAGCCCCTTTGACAGGACTTGCGGATTATATTGTTGATCTGGTGGATACAGGGGAAACTTTAAAAAAGAACGGGCTTTCAGAGGTGGAAGTTATATTCCGCTCTACCGCCCGCCTTATCGGCAATAAACCCCTCTCCCGCATAAAACATGCCCGTATTAAAGAGATACTGTCGGCGGTTGGTTAAATTAATGAAGATACTGATATATTCCTTTGTCTTTTCCCTCGTTTTATCCGTTGCGGCGCACGCCGTCACAATAGACAGGGTGGAGATTTCCGGCACCAAGCGGATTGTGCGGGAGCGGATAGAGAGCTTTCTCGTGAAGGAGAGGACGGAGTTTAATCCGCAGGCAATTTCAGATTCCATTAAAAAATTGCATGCCTCCGGTTTTTTTGTAAATATCTCTGTGGATGCAAGCGTCCGCAACAACCTCTTTACGGTGACCTATATCCTGCAGGAGGTTCCTCTGGTTGCCGCCATTGAGTTTACGGGGAATGAAAATATCTCCGCTGAAGGGATGAAGGAATATTTAACTTTCCATGCAGGAGAACCGCTAAACTATAAAAAGCTCTTTGAGACTATGAAAAATATCAGGGACAAGTATGAAAGAGACAGATATTATTCAATGGATATAGATTATAAGATAACTTACCGCAACGAGACATCCGCAGTTATTACCTTTAATATTAAAGAGGGGGAGATTTCAAGGGTTTATAATATCTATTTCTACGGCAATGAGAATATGCCGGCCGCGGAGCTTAAAGATGCGATGCATACCAAAGAAAAAGATTTTTGGTCAAAGCTCAACTCCTCCGGCTCCCTTATAAAAGACCTTATGGAGTATGATCGCATATTAATTCAGGATACATATATGTCAAAGGGGTATATTCAAGCGGATATCGGGGAGCCGGAGGCGGTTTTCCAGAGCGATAAATCCAAGATGAACTACCTGATAAGAATAAAGGAAGGTCCCCAATTTTTTGTGAATTCCGTGAAAGCCAGCGATGTTGACGGCAAACTGAAGCCCGCCGAATTAATCCCTATAATAAAACTTAAAACCGGAGAACCGTTTAATATAAGGCTATACCGCAGTGATATTCAGGAGCTTACAAAGAAATATCAGGATATGGGTTACGCAAAAACGTATGTTGATGCAAATATAGGGGATAATCCCGATCTGAAGACGGTTGACATCACCTATACGGTGGTCCCCTCTTCCCTGTACCATATCAACAGGATTGTATTCAAAGGGAACTCCCGCAGTAAAGACAATGTCTTGCGCCGGGAGTTTGATATTGCGGAGGGGGAAAAATACAATGCCACCCTTCTGGAGGAGGCAAAGAGAAATCTATACTCCACAGGTTTTTATGAAATGGTGCAGATATCTGAAGAATACGACGATGCCGCCTCTACCGCCGATATAATAGTGGAGGTTCAGGAGAAGAGCAACCGCTCCATAAATATGAATTTTGCCTATTCCTCTATGGACCTCTTTATGCTCAGTCTCAGTTTCGGCTACGCTAACCTTTTCGGATACGGGAGCACAGCGTCTCTCACCGGTCAGTGGGCAGAAAATGTCCAGAGCCTCAGCTTAAACTTTTCGGAGCCTTGGTTCAATGATAACCCATATTCTTGGGGAACCCAGTTTCAGTATTCAAAACGGGAATATGTTGACGAATACGATGAATATTCGCTTTCTGCAGGGTTCAGCGTGGGGCACCAGCCGATAAAGAGGAGACTCTATCTTAGATACGGGATAAGTCATAGTGAATACTATATAGATAATATCCAGAGTGCCGCCAAATATATACGGGAACAGGCGGGGAGATGGTCTGTACTGAACACAATTTCCACCTCCCTTACCCTTGAAAACCTAAACAACCGCCTTGATCCTTCGGACGGTTACAGTTTGGGCGGGAGTGTCGGCTATTCCGGAGTTTTCCTGGGGGCTAATGAAGGTTTGGTGGAAGCGTCCGTTAAGGCAAAATACTTTAAGCCGCTCCCCTATAAATTTGTTTTCGGAGTAAACTTCAATATCGCCCAACTCTGGCTTACGGATGAAGATGAAGACGGCAGGCTCCCCATCTCCAAAAGGTATTTCCTAGGGGGGATAAACAGCGTGCGCGGTTTCGGCTGGCGTGATATAAGCCCCCTTGATGAATTCGGCGATCCTTACGGCGGCAATAAGATGTTTTTGGGGAATGTAGAGCTCTGGCGGACATTAATGGATGAAACCATGGATATCCGCGGGGTTATATTCTTTGACATAGGGCAGGTCTACAATGTGGACGAGCCTTTCTTTTACAGTGAAACCACACGTCTCCCCAAATACTCGGTGGGTGCGGGTCTCCGCTTTTTCACCCCGATTGGCATTATGCGCCTTGAATACGGCTATAAACTGAGCAAGATATACCCTGGAGAGGATCCCGCAAAAGGGAGGTTGGAGTTTTCTGTGGGGAGTATGTTTTAAAAGCCTCTTATCCGTATAAGGGCGGAGCAAAAAATAGAGTTATTTATTATCTCCTTTTTAAAATAAAATCGTTAGAGAGCCTTGCCCGTCAATTAAAATTAGATAAAGACACAGCCTCTTTTCAAAAATAATTCATTTAGACTTAATCGTCATAATATTAATCCATATGATATTTTAATAAAATTTAATTTTCTTAATATTACCAATAAAATAAATACTTAATCCAATTAACTGTATGTCGTAAAGAAACTTTCCTTAAAAATGATCAGAAAAATCGTTAAAAGCATCCAACCCGTAAAAACCCGAAATCACCTTTGTTTACTATACTATTAACTTTTTTTAATGCAAGCATTATTCCCAAAATGTGCTGAAAAAGTTGTCTATAAAAAAGGAACGTTTAAAAGTTGCATATAATTAATTTAATTACCTATTATTTTAGGCGATGTTCCGGTGATTGAGATACGCCGAATGGAGAAGATTATATTTGCTGTTAAACGCTTTTTATTTGATCTGAGTGTTCTTTTTTCATTAACGCTTGCTTCCTGCGGCGGAGGCGGCGGAAACAATGACAGCGGCGGCTTTTACGATGCCGAAACCCCTCTTATAAGCTCACATCCGCAGGGTGCGGCATATAGACTTATTCCATTTTTAATTCATCAAGGCATTAATTATTCAAGGTGATGAGATAATGGAGGGTGTAATCTCCGGAGAGTTTTCAAGCTTAAAAAGCTCATCGACCAAGTGATCCTCCAAAGCGTTGATGCCAGGAAATACTCGATTGCAGAACCCTTTTCCTTTAAGCTCGTCCCATATGTGTTCAACGGGATTCAATTCCGGGGAATAAGGGGGCAAAAAAGTTATGCGAATGTTTGCCGGAACCTTCAGTGAACTTGA
>JAITJJ010000218.1 GCA_031278965.1 Deferribacteraceae bacterium | reverse complement strand
ATCCGGCTTCCACTCGCCGAAAGCAAAAAAACTCACTATATCAAGTTTTTCGCCTCCGGATAACGCGCGGCAAGCCATACGAGCTCCCCTCTCTATCCCCAGCCGTTTGATCCCTTCAAGGTAAGCTGCCTCCCCTGCCTCCCCGCAGAGCAGACAAGCATGTTTTGCCAGAAGTGCGGTTAAGACCGCATGCTGTTCCAAACCGTTTGTCATTGCCGCTCCAAGTTAGGTTTTGTTCTCAGATTATTCTTATATAGTATGCCGGGCGGCTTCTCTGAAATAATCCATTCGTATCCGTCCCCCGCCTCTTTTGCAATATATACTAAAGATATATTAAATTAAAAGAATAAACAAGCGGCATTCATTTTTAAACAGACTGAACATAGGGTGTGCTGTCCGCAGCAGATTACGCTCTCCAAACATATTACCCCGTCTGCTTGCCGATTTGTATGCACAAATTTGACGGCATCCGTCCCTTTACGGGGTGAAAGGGAGTTGGCGGCGAAATTATCGCTTATTAATTACAGAGCTCCCAAAAATCTTTACATATATGCAGAATCCTTATATATTAAACAAGTTCAGATTGTCAAACGGGGCTAACGTTCTTAGAAGCTCTTATCCTTATAAACAGTCTGATTAAACTTAAATAACATGAGGAATACTCATCTATAAAACCGGAATCGGCTTTGATGTACACCCCTTTTCAAAGGGGAGAAAGCTAATAATAGGCGGCGTTAATATTGATTATGAGTTCGGGCTCTTGGGGCACAGCGATGCCGATGTGCTTATCCATGCGGTTATTGACGCCCTCGCAGGAGTTTGCCTGGGAAAAGATATCGGCGCTCTCTTCCCCGATGACGATCAATCTTTCAGAGATGCAGACAGTCTGGGCTTGCTCCTCAAAACCGCAGGACTAGTGCGTCAGGCGGGGTATGAGGTATACAATATTGATTCGGTTATCATAGCCCAACTCCCTAAATTTGCTCCCCATATCCCTACTATGAAGGAAAATATAGCAAAGACTCTTGGAGTGGGGGTAGATTGCGTATCCGTAAAAGCCACCACCACCGAATATCTGGGCTTTACCGGGAGGAAAGAAGGAATTGCAGCCCTTGCTACCGCTTTAGTTGCAAAAAAATAACTTTTAGGAGATTTTTCTGAAAATTGTATGCTTGGGAGGTGCCGGTGAGATCGGCATGAACCTCTATATTTATGAAACCGAGAGTTCCGCTGTTATAGTTGACTGCGGGGTGATGTTCGGCGATGAATATATCCCGGCTGTGGACGTTATCCTCCCTGATTTCACATATATCCAAACCATCCGTCATAAATTGAAAGGGCTCTTGGCAACCCACGGGCATGAGGACCATATCGGGGGAATATCACGTCTCCTCTCCCTCATTGATATTCCGGTATATACCGGCAAATTCACACGGGAACTCCTTTCAATTAAAGCAAAAAAGTATATTGCAAACCTAAATCTCATCATCCCTTTCAATGAATATGATTTTGGGGACATAAAAACGGTGTTTTTCCCTGTTCGCCACTCCATACCAGATACATGCGGGGTAGCTCTGGAGATTGAAGGGAAACGGCTTGTGCATATGTCAGATTTTGCTTCCCTTGATATACCTGATTTCCTAAAAGAGGCGGGCATCTTTTTATTGATGCTTGATTCAACAAACTCCATACGTGCGGAAGAGGGCGGTGTTTCAGACGAGTATTATCATGTAAACACCGAAAGCGATGTTGCGGCGGTTCTTGCGGATATTATAAAAAATGCGCCCGGTAAAGTATTTTTTACCACTTTTGCTTCCAATGTTGAACGGTTAAAGAGTGTCATAGAGGCAAGCGAAGCATGCGGACGCAAAACTGTTATTGTGGGAGCGGCTATGGAAAAAACCATGGGAATTACCTCCAGACTCGGGCTTATAACAAAACTTGACGATCGTTTGATTGGGATAAAGCCCGCTATGGAATATCCGCCGGAGAAACTCGTGTATATATTAAGCGGGTGTCAGGGGGAATATAACAGCGCCCTCTACTCCGTAATAAAAGGTGAGCGCAAAAATGTTATGATGGACGGGGGTGACACCCTTATTTTAAGCTCCCGTGTTATCCCCGGAAATGAGAGGTGGATCAATAATATTGTTAATAAATCCATAAAAGAAGGAATCACAGTTATTCAGTCCGCAGACCGCTTGGTGCATGTTTCGGGGCATGCGGCGGAACAAGAGCTTGAACGGGTGATTTTGGAACTTAATCCCCGCCACTTTATACCGATACATGGGGAGTATCGTCATATGAAGGCTTGTGCCGCCATAGCTGAACAGCACGGCTCAGCTATTCATATCTTAGAATCCGGTACACTCCTTGAATTTTCAGATAACGGGGTAAGCCGTTCAACATTTCCAAATAATCCGATCTTTATAGATAATTACGGAGAACCCTTTGAAAAGGGTGTTTTAGATGAACTAAAACATATTTCAAAGGAAGGGGCGGTGATTATTACAAAACGGGGAAGGCGATACTTTGCAAAAGCCGTTGGCGTTATGCTCTCCAAAGCGGTAATCAATGGTCTTTGCACAGTATTGGGAAGTCTAAAAAGCGGAGAAAGTCGCATTTTACACGCAAAAAAATATATTAAAAAGAAGAGTGGGCACAAACCTTTGGTGGTGGAGATATAACGCAAACCGACGCTGCCCGGATTTATTTTTTCACTTTCAAAGAACGTTTTAGTTCTTCACAGACTATTCTCATCACCTCAATACGGGCGTAACGCTTATCGTTGGCGGGGATTATGCGCCAGGGGGCAATTTCTGTACTAGTGCGGATAAGCATATCGTCGGTGGCGGAAAAGTAGTCCTCCACTTTCTCTCTGTTGCGCCAATCCTCCGGAGTGATCTTATAATGCTTCCATTCAAGCTCTTCACGTTCCTTAAACCGTTTAAGCTGCTCGTCCTGACTTATATGCAGCCAGAATTTTAAGAGGAGGCAACCGCTCTCTGCAAGCTGGGTTTCAAAGTGATTAATCTCTTCATAAGCCCTGGACCACTCGTCACTTGATGCAAACCGTTCCACCCGCTCCACAAGAACCCTCCCATACCAAGATCGGTCGTATATGGTTACATGTCCCGCCTGCGGAATATGCCTCCAAAACCGCCAGAGGTAGTGATGTGTCTTTTCTTCATCTGTGGGGGCGGCTATCTGGATGGTTTGACGTATCCGGGCATCTATGGCGGAGGTAAGCCGCCTTATGGCGCCTCCCTTGCCGGCGGCGTCCCACCCTTCAAAAAGGATTATGGTCGATAAGCCTTTTTCATATGCATTTAAGGTTAAACAATTAATCGATTCCCTAAATTTTTTAAACGCTTTCCCGTAATCCCCTTCAAATTTATGCTCCATATTGACCTTTCCCAACACATGCTCCGGCAGGGTTGAAAAGAGTTCTCCGTTGGACGGTTTTTTTTGTTTCTTCATTTTAAGTGCATTTGTCATAGCGCTTATCAAAAGCTCCAAAACGGAGATATTTCTCTGGGCGCTGCTATGGGAGTTAATTATATACCAACGGGCGACGGAGGTATCCGTAATGCGGATCGCTTTTTCATAGGATTTCAAAAGATCCGCATAAATAGAACGGCGGCTCTCTTTATCGCCGCTCAGTGGATCGGGCTCTCCTCCCCGTTTTTTCATAACTTTACGGTAATCGTTCTCGGAGAGATGCAACCATATCTTTATAATCAGCAATCCGTCCTCAGAGAGCATTTTTTCAAACTGAACAGCGTTGTTCATAGCCCTTTCAAACTCAACATCACTTGATTTGCCGGATATAAACTTTTTTACAGGGACGGAATACCACCCTCCGAAAAAGAGCCCTATCTCCCCTTTTGCGGGGAGAACATTCCAATATCTCCAATATTCGGGTTTCTGTTTTGTTTCTCCTGACACCTTCCAAAAAGTTCTGTTTTTTATATGTCTGGCGTCCATCCACTCATTCAAGAGATTTACAAGCTCCCCCCGCCCCGCTCCGGGGATGCCCTCCACCAGAATCACCGCGGGGATCTTCTGTTCAATCATATCCCGTTGTGTGTTAAACAGAGCGATACGAAGGTCATTTAACCTATGGTTGTATTCGTCTTTGCCTATGGAAATATTCTGTTCAGCAAGCTCAAACATAAAGCGATTCTCCGTAGCTATAGTTTAAAAACAGGGCAACACGTTTACGGGCTTTTTCAATAGTATTAACAATTTCTCGTAAATTAGCAACGGGAATCTGCAAAAGAGATGGGATGTATCTCGAAGATCGTGATCGTCTGTTGAAGTTATAAATCTTTCTCCAAAGATGCTTTTCATATAGCTTACAACTCCCATATTGCGAGGTTGGGCAATACCCTGAAACCTCGCGTTACCCCAGAATTTTTTGTTAAACATCTGTAGAGGGTTGAGGATACTGTATTAGGGAGCAGAAAGAGGCAGAAAAAGCCTCACAAAGTTGATATAGTGATTTTTGCGCAAAAGCAATAAAATCAACCTTGAA
>JAITJJ010000110.1 GCA_031278965.1 Deferribacteraceae bacterium | reverse complement strand
GAAAATCCTTTTCCTCCTCAATGGTCATATTCGCCTGTCTCCGCCCTCCAGGTCTGGCTCTCTCCACAAATCCCCCGGCTTTAATGAAAGCGTTTCGGTTTCTGGACGTCCATCCGGCGATACGCCCTATGCAGGATGCTGTCTGTTCGATTGTCATCCCGTACCCGATAAGGAAAACCACCGCTTGGCAAATCCTCAATTCATTTGCGGTTATCGCTTTTGCCATAAAGTTCTTCACTATTCCCAATACAGGCAGCCCGCTCGCTTTTCGAGCCATAATATCCCCTCCTGTCGTTCTTTGGAAATATTATATACCTAATGACTTAAAAATGGAATCAGAGGTCTCTCCAATAAAATTACAAAATTCGCTTGAATAATTTATTGCATACTATATTCTAAACAAAATTTAGGGTTAATCCCAATTAATCTGTGGGTTAATAAGGCGGATATTGAACTTTTGGCTGCCGCCCATCCCCCCTCAATCTTTTTGTAATAAGCAAAAAGATTGAGTTTACTTAAAAAGAACGCCTGCTGCTTTGACAGTCCGCCCCTTTCCGTGAAGGGTGTAAGGTTGACCTTAGCTCATTCGTGCAGCTAACGGAGCATCAATAGTTTCCGGATTGAGTTTTTTTTCTCTTCACTCATTGCTTTTTTCCATAATCCATTCATAAGCGGACAATAGCTTAATAGGTTTTAAGTGAAACACATTTTTTTCTTTTTTTCAACACGCCCTCCTCACGCCATACCGCCAAGACTCTGTTTACGCTTAAAATGCTTGAATACGCGAATTGCGCTATTGCGGGACGGGTTAAATTTATTGGGAGTGCAACCCAGTCGTTTAATGTTTCCCTGTCAAAATCATAGCCGAAAGAGAGCAAAGCCGAAGTGAAAAGTATCTTTATCCTGTCATCTACCGGCAGATTAAGTGCCCAAAGCATATGCATGTCCGATTTATTGCACCTTTCCTGATATTCTGAAAATATTTGAAGCAGCTTAATATCGTTATTGACAATTTCCCTCATAACTTTATGGGGTATGACATATATTTCAGAGCGCTCCAGAGCGCCTGACCTGCTTGGCATCCTTTCTCTGGAAAAAAAATTGACAAAACCCACCATTCTGCCGCGCGGCAGGAGGGATATCGCAATATCCTTGTTGCTGTTTTTATCGACAAGCCCATGGAAAAAACAACCGCTGTTAATCATGATCATTCGGACGGGTTCCGCAAATTCATCATGGCTCATAAATCCTTTTTTTACAACTTGCTTAACGCCATGCCTGAAAAAGATGTCTTTAATTTCTGCGGGCAATTCAGGGACAATACCGGGAACAACAGGTATCTTTTTCATAGTATTACCTCAAGAACATATTTAAACAGTTCAGACTGTCGAAAAAAAGTCGTTAAAACCACAGCGATTTTGCTATATATTTTATTTCACAAATGAAATTACGGTACCTCCATCTGCCATGTATGGTGGCAGCCTTCATTGCAGTAAAGCTTCGATGGTTGGTGCGAGGCGTGGCACAGGGTGCACCTCATCGTTCCCGCGTGGGATGTATGTATCGCCGATTTATATTCATTTCCCTTCGCGTCTTCTATGACTTTAATCACTATATCGTCTGTTTTGTCGCCATGGCAGCCGATGCAGGAGTTTTGACCCGCTCTTTTTACCGGCGCTGCAGTTTCATGGCAATCCGCGCATTCCAGGCCGTTTTCCAGATGCGCCCCTCTTATCTCCTTCCCGGTATCGGCGGAAAAAGCGGCAAACGCAATAAAAACTGTCAATACTGTTAGTGTTGCCGCTGTTAAATATATTTTTTCCATCTCTTTATATAATGCCCGGATCGTTTATTCACTTTAAGCGTATCGGCAATGATAAATCCGTGAGGCACGGGCTACTCCCGCGCCTCACAGGAATGCTCTACTTTTTAATAGTAGATTTAATATGCTCCACAGCTAAACGTCCGCCCGTGATCGCCCAAGAGCTTGCGGTACCGGGACCGATATTCATATCGTAAGAATCCCCGTAAAGACCGCCCGCATCTTGACCAATGGCATAAAGACCCTGAATTACAACATCGTCAGCGGTCATCGGCTGGAAAAATTCGTTGATTTTAGCACCGCCGGTTGTCGAGTACATTCTCAGACTGCCTTTAAGAGCGTAGAACGGACTCCTTTTGACGGGACGCAACCATGTAGGATCTTTATAGAACTGATCGTCATAGCGTTGTTCATACAGCTTGTTCATAGTAGCTGCCGTGGTGTTGAGAACAGCGGCGTCCATCCCGGTTTTTTTGGCAAGATCGTTTAAAGAGTTGGCTTTAAAAGCAAAACCGGTTTTTTCGCCTTCGGCAAAGACTTTATCAAAATCGGTAAATTTGGTCATTCTTTGAACCATGCCAAAATAGCCGCGTATAAGACCAACCTCTACAAACTCTTTGCGGGTGTCATCATCAAATACTATGAAGCCCTGCCCGCCGACATTTTCAAAAGCGTTGGAAATAAATTCAAGCGGCTGGGTTTCGTCAACTACACGCTCGCCCCTCGGCGATACAAGCAGATACGGATGGTTCAACACGCCGAGGAGTCGGACGAATTTTGCCTTGCCGCCGTCCTGCCCGAACTGGATGTCTGTAGGCACATCGTACAACCATAGACCTGCCTGCATAACAACATGCATATTCTGCAGTTCAACGCCGATCTTCTCCATCATCTGAATACCGTCGCCCATTCTACCTTCCGCTCCCGCAAATTTGTAAGGAGCATTAAGGTATTTTTTGATCATTTCCTCGTTGCAGGGAAAACCTCCGGTAGCTATGATTACCGCCTTAGCGCTGACGGTAATTTTGTTGCCGTCAGCGTCTTCAGCGATAACACCGGTAACGCGGCCGTTTTTAAAGATAAGCTCTTTGGCCGGCGTTTCAGTTAAAATTACTCCGCCTTTTGCGCGGATCCTTTCGCTGAAAGCCTTGATTAGAGACGAACCGTGCCCGCCTTCAAACATATGCCAGCCGCGTGGGGAAGTCGGGGATGTTTTCTTAACGCCCGTAATGCCGACACCGTTTGCCATTATCCAGTCAATGGTGTTGGAGGATTCTTTAAGCCATCTGTTGAGGGCTTTGGCGTTAATACGCCAGTGGTGGAACTCCATAGTTTTCTTGAACTGTTCTTCCACCGTGATAATAATGTTGTCTTCAATCTGGGGTTTGCTCTGAACGGCAAACGTCCCCTCCATATAGTTCCCACTGCCGCCCAACGCGGGCATCTTTTCCAGCAGGATTACTTTTAGGCCGGCATCAACTGCCGCAAACGCGGCGGAAGTTCCGCCGGCGCCGGCACCCACTACAACAACGTCAGTGTTCATTGTTTTGTCGGCGGCAAAACTGAATACAGACATACCAAGACACAACAATACCGAAAGAAGAATTCTATTCATCATAGCATCTCCATAAAATTTTGTTTGTAAGACATGTCCTAATTAGATAATTAATACAGCGTTTGACTATAAAAAAACTAGTATCGTATGATAGCGATCGCAATATATTTTTTATTTTAATCATTTTATCAGAAAAAGCCGCCTCTGACTATGCTTCGGTACGGTTCGGTGTAGGGTTGAATTATTGGTTCGGTAAGGGGAATTTTCATAACACTTCTTTTTTACTCTTTTCCAGCCCACCTCTCTACTTTTCCGTTGCGATGGCAAAGCGTTCAAAGCCGGCGAGTTTTCCCGTATCAATCACCTCCACCACCAAACCGTGAAGGGATTCTCTGTCCGCTTCTATCACAATAACAGCATTTGGGGTATTTTTATAAGCCGCCTCTAAAGCGGCGGCCAGATTGTCATAAGAGATCTCCCTGTTGTTGACAGAGAGTTCCCCGCCTTTTGCCACCGTTATCCGCACCGCAATATTTTCGGTTTCCTCCGTTGTTTCCGCCTTTGGGAGATTCACATTTATCCCCCCTATATATAAAAAAGATGTGCTCACAGCAAAAAAGATGAGCAGAATAAACACCACATCTAAAAGCGGGGTTATACTTGGCGCGGGCGGGGTTGGGGAGTGCCTAAGAAATTTCATTTTCCGCGCTGATGAGCCCGACCAGTTCTGTCGCCTCTTTTTCAAGGAGCGACAGGAGCGAGTCTGACTTGGATTTAACAATATAATAGAATATCTGTGCGGGGATCGCCACAGAGAGCCCCGCGGCCGTTGTAAGGAGAGCTTCGGCAATCCCTCCGGAAAGAGCCTGCGGATCGCCTATGCCGCCTCCGGAGAGCACCCCGAATAGTTTAATCATACCGAGCACAGTTCCCAAAAGTCCCAAAAGCGGGGCAAGGCTTACTATTGTGGAGATCACCTCCTGGTATACATAGAGCCGCCTTGCCTCCCGGTTCCCCGCATTTTCGCATATGGAAACAAGGTGCTTGTAGCCGGCGGATTTATTCAGCACAAATTCTCCCGTTATGCGGGTTAAAGCGGAATTATAGCTTGCGCATATCTTTTCCGCTTCACCGAAGTCCTTATTTCTAACGGCGGAACGGAGGGCCAACGCCACAGCTTTCGGGATATACTTCTCCCTCCGCAGAAAGTAAAGCCTCTCCAAAAATATCCCCAGGGATATGACGGAGAGCGCCAATATGGGATACATCAGCACCCCGCCGCGTTCCAAAAGTTCAAGCATCCATATTCTCCCGAACGGTTTTCATCAACTCCTCCACAAGATTATTCTCTTCGGTTTTTTTTATTATATCGCCCTTTGCGAATATCACCCCGCACCCTTTGCCGCATGCGACGCCGAAGTCCGCTTCTTTTGCCTCTCCGGGACCGTTTACCACACACCCCATTACTGCAACCGTGAGCCCGTTCTGCGATTTTATGTTTTGGCACTCGCTTTCCACCCGGTTGGCTATGGAGATGAGGTCAACTTCTGTCCGCCCGCAGGTGGGGCACGAGATAATCTCAACTTTCCGCTTGCGAACCCCTGCCGCTGCCAATATATCCCACGCGGCATCTATCTCCCGCACAGGATCCGCCGTAAGGGAAACTCTGACAGTGTCGCCTATCCCATTTAATAAAAGCGATCCGATACCTACGGCGGATCGGATCGTTCCCGTCCTCTCTCCCCCCGCCTCGGTTATACCGATATGAAGCGGAACATCCGTATCTTTGGCAAACTCAAGATATGCCTGCACCGTCAGAGGAACACTGGAGCTCTTCAGAGAGACTTTATAATTGGTAAACCCCTCGTTTTCTGCAACTTCCATAGCTCTTTTGGCGGAAGTGACAATAGAAGCGGCGCTCACACCGTATTTATCAAGCAGATCCTGTTCAAGAGAGCCCGCATTTACGCCGATTCGCAACGCCCGCCCCAACTCTTTGGCGCATAGCACCACTTCCCGAAAACGCTCTTTCCCTCTGATATTCCCCGGATTTATACGAACACAAGCAACTCCCGACTCTAAAGAGAGGATCGCCAGCTTATAATCAAAGTGTATATCCGCTATGATCGGAATTTTGGCTTGCTCCGCTATATCTTTTAACGTCAGGGCGGCTGTCTTGTCGGGCACTGCCAAACGCACGAGTTCGCACCCCGCATATTCGAGCTCTCTGATCTGGTTTAAGGTCTTTAATGTATCCCTTGTATCCGTATTACACATGGATTGCACGCTTACCGGGGAATCACCTCCGATCGGCACCCCCCCCGCATATATTGTTCTTGTTTTATGCCGCATTTTATTAAGGCTATTCCACCGCCACCGGAAGAACCTCCCTGAAGAGAGAGACGGGCACTATATTAAGGTTTGCGAGGAGGGTTTTGGGCAGATCGGCGAGCTCCGGTTCATTGCGTTTCGGGATTACCACTGTTTTTATCCCGATACGCCGCGCGGCATACAACTTTTCTTTTAATCCCCCTATCGGCAGGACTTTCCCCGTTATGGTGATTTCGCCGGTCATGGCGACGTCTCTTTTCACGGCCCGGTCGGTTAAAACCGAAAATATGGCGGTAGCCATAGTGATTCCGGCGGACGGACCGTCTTTGGGGATAGCGCCGGACGGAACGTGAATATGAAGGTCTTTTGAGGATATGGATTTTTCGCTTATCTTAAATTCATCCGCAATGGATTTTATATATGTATACGCCGCCTGCATCGATTCTTTCATTACATCGCCTATCATTCCGGTTTGCTGCAAAGCGCCTTTCCCTTTAAAAGCCGCACATTCAACAAAAAGCGTCTCCCCTCCGGAGGGCGTCCACGCAAGACCAGTTACAATCCCCACCTCGTTTTTTTCAAGCTCGTCCTCTCGCTCAAATTTCCGTACTCCAAGGTATTTCCGCAGACTTTTTTGGCTTACGGAAAATTCCTCCGTGTGATTTTCAACCACTTCGCGCCCTATCTTACGGCAGATCTTACCTATCTGCTGCTCAAGTTTTCTTAAACCGGATTCCCTTGTATAATAGGAGATTGTGTCTCTTAACGCTTCTTTTCTAAAAGTGAGCTTAACCTTGTCAAGCCCGGATTCTTCTATCTGACGCGGAACAATATACTTTTGCGCAATAATCAGTTTTTCTTCCTCGGTATAGCCCGATATCCGGATTATCTCCATTCGGTCTTTCAGCGGTTCCGGAATGGGATCAACATAGTTGGCTGTGGTGATAAATAAAACATGGCTGAGATCAAAGGGGAGGTTTATATAGTGATCTGTAAACGAGAAGTTTTGCACAGGATCAAGAACCTCCAGAAGGGCGGAAGCAGGATCCCCGCGAAAATCCGCTCCCAGTTTATCTATCTCATCCAGCATTATCACGGGATTATTGCTGCCGGCAGTTTTTAATCCCTGAATGATCTTGCCGGGCATGGCCCCAATATATGTTCTGCGATGCCCCCGTATTTCAGCTTCATCCCGAATCCCGCCAAAACTCATTCTTACAAACTTGCGGTTTAACGCTTTTGCAACAGAACGTCCAAGAGATGTTTTGCCCACACCGGGAGGTCCCACAAGGCAGAGGATAGGGCTTTTAATATCTTTTTTCAGCTTTCTTAATGCAAGAAAATCAAGGACTCGCTCCTTAACTTCCTGCATCCCGTAATGATCCATATCCAAGACTCTTTTGGCTTTCCTAATCTGTAAAATCTCTTTTGTGCTCTTGCTCCAGGGGAGCTCGCAGAGGGTGTCAAGATAAGTTCTCACTACAGAACCTTCCGCACTGTCTTGAGAGAGGTATGAAAGGCGTTGCAGCTGTTTTCGTGCTTCTTTTTCAGCTTCCTCCGTCATCCTGGCTTCTTCTATCTTTTTCTCGTATTCTTCAAGCTCGCTTCCGCCTGTACCCCTCTCCCCAAGTTCCCGCTGAATCGCTTTAAGCTGTTCCCTTAAAAAATAATCGCGCTGATTTTTATCAATCTCCCCCTTGGTGCTGTCTGCAATCCTCTGCTGAACCTCCATAATGGAGAGCTCGCGATTAAAGTATTCGGAGATCCTTGCAAGGCGTTCAAGTGGATCTAGCATCTCAAGCATCTCTTGAGATTCGTTCACCGGAATCCCGATATTGGCGGAGAGGATATTTGCCAGCTGTTCAGGATCGCTTATATTGTTGAGCATATCTACAAAATCCGGAAGAACCGGTTTGCCCATCCCAATAAGGCGGATAAGCTGTTCTTTGACGGAGCGCATCCGCGCTTCGGTTAAATATTCATCCGCAGGTTTTATAGAATCAAGGTCTTCGTGCACTCCCACAAAATAACCGTCGTCCTGTGCTTCAATTTCAAGGAGAGAAACCCGTTTTACCCCTTGCACCAATAGCTTCATCTGCCCGTCTGACTGCTTGAGCATCCTTAAAATAAGCCCCACCGTGCCCACATGGTAGAGGTCGTTAAAGGTTGGAAATTCCACGCTTGGTTCTTTCTGCGTGACAAAGAGGGCGTGACGGTCGCCGGACAGAGCATTATCCACCGCCCGAGTGCTGGTGGCTCTCCCTACAAATAGAGGGAGAACCATGTGGGGGAATACCACCACATCTTTCATAGGAAGCACAGGCAAGCGTTCAGGCACTTTTATGTTCCTGCAACTGTTTGAAATATTGTTTCAAATCCGTTTTCTCCTTTCTATATTCAGCCGCTATAGCTTTAAGGCACTGATTATCCTTTTCAGCTCTCCTGAAAGCTCGCTTGAGCTTGCGGCGATATTTATGGTTGCTTCCAAAAGCCCCGTTTTATCCCCGCAGTCAAACCGTTTCCCAGTAAATTCAAATCCGTAAACATTCCCGCGCTTTGCCTCGCTGCGGATGGCATCGGTAAGCTGTATCTCCCCAAGCCTTTCGGGTTTGATAGTTTTCAGAACCTCAAGCACCTCCGGCATAAGGATATAACGCCCGATAATGGCAAGCTCGGAGGGCGGGGTATCCTTTGGTTTTTCCACCATATCGGAGAGTTTAAAGAGCTTGTCGTCCAAACGGCTCTCCACCTGCACTATTCCATATTTGTATGCGTAGCATTCTTCAACTTTCATCAGAGAGATAACGTTGCCGCCGGTGCGCTCGTATTGGCGGATAAGCTGTGCAGTTACCGGTTCTTTTGCCAGAATAATGTCATCGGGGAGGATAACGGCAAACGGTTCATTTTTAATGATCTCCTTTGCGCACAATATGGCGTGCCCTAGCCCTAACTGCTCTTTTTGACGAACATAGATAACGTCCACCATCTCGCTTATCCGCTTCATATCCTCATAGAGCTTTGTGCGCCCGCTGTCCCACAGAATTTTATTGAGCTCGATATTGTTGTCAAAATGGTCTTCCAATGAGCGTTTGGTGCGCCCGGTGACAAAGACTATCTGCTCTATTCCAGAATCAATGGCTTCTTCAACCGCATATTGAATAAGAGGTTTATCCACAAGGGTGATCATCTCTTTCGGTATCGCTTTGGTGGCGGGCAACATTCTGGTGCCGAACCCCGCGACGGGGAATACTGCCGTTCTGATTTTCATCTTTTTCCTCCTCAAATAGTTATATGATTTATTTCTTATCGCTCATTAGGAAAGAACCCAGAGTTTTAACCCAGTTTTCAGGGAGTTGAGCGGAAACAGAGTGCCAGCTGTAGTCATTTACTAAAAAAACTTTGGAAGATACCTTTTGAACCCACGGTTGAGTGTTGGTCATAAAGTTTTCGCTTTTCACCCGTTCAAAGGAGAACTTTCCAAAGGTGGGATTAATTCTTTTCAACCATTCAAGTTTATGTTTGCTACTGCTTATACATACCAGATGTTTATCTTGAAAGTAGAGCTCATGGCGAGTGTCGTCATCAAAAAAGAAGAAATAATCGTTGCCCAGAGCTTCTGCCGCGTCATAGTCGGTGCGCCAATGGGAAATGGTGCGTTTCCCGCCGCCGAAAGGGATATACGCTGTGACTATTGTTGAATTGGAAAATCTGGAAACTATGTCGCTTATGCTGTATTCGCTCCGCTTTATCTCTTTTGTCGGATTCTTCCAGAAAGCGGAGCTTAAAAGGACACTGTCTTGAAAAGAAGCGTAGGGGATCTCAAGAGTGTCTTTTTGGATAAGGTTTTTTAAGTTTTTACTCCTAAAGCCGGAGAAGAGCGGTTTTTTAATTTTGCAGATCTCACTCGCCATATCAGCGGCGAGGGTTCCATCTCCAAGGCGCATATATTCTTCGCCGAAAAAAGCCCAAAAAGCGGCAGGCCTTGTAGAAATAAAGTCTTTGGAATATAAAATATCCACGGAGCGTCCGTAGCTCTTTAGATATTTCGCCACCAATTCCAGATTGGGAGAAGAGTTAATAAAAACAAAATCCGTCATATTTAGGATTATATATAAAAAGGGGAGTAAAAAAAACAAAAAAAACTACTTAGCAATTACAAAAGCCCCCTCATACTCTTTTTCAAACCTTTTGGCGGCGGTTTCCGCCTCTTGTTTTGTGTTATATCCGAAAACCTGAACCCTGTAATATCTCTTCCCGTTTACGGTGACTTCGGAAATCCGGGAGTTCTTTATCTTTGCGGAGAGGTCCCGCGCATTTGCCCTAACGGAAAAAGATGCCAGCTGAACTCCGAAAGAACCGCTGTTTATATCAACATTGCGACTCTCTGTTCTAAGGCGGTCTGAGGCTTCTGAAAGGACGGTGATGCGAACCCTCGCTGTTCCTGCGGCAACCATTCCAAGCTGTTCTGCGGCGGCATAGGATAGATCAAGGATTCGCCCTTTGGAAAAAGGCCCCCTATCGTTTACCTTTACCACGACGCTCTTATTGTTTTCAAGGTTCACTACGGAGATATACGTGGGCATAGGGAGGGTTTTGTGGGCGGCGGTAAAGGCATACATATCAAACTTTTCACCGCCGGCGGTTTTTTTGTTATGAAAATCTTTCCCATACCAAGACGCTATCCCTGTTTCTTCATAGTCGGGGGAAACGGAACTTAAAGGATAGTAGGTAACACCTTTTATAACATACGGTTTCGGTGCAGCTACAGAATCACTTCCGTAATAACTCTTCACAGGTTCCGCGGACGGGGGAGCAACGCAGGAAGTAAAGGCGGAAACAATTATTATAAAAGACAGAATTTTCATGGAAAACTCCAACATCACCAACCTCGCTGGAGCTATAGTATACAAGAGCGCCGAAAAGGCAAGGAAAAAGTGAGTTCATTTCGGTGCAGTAAGCCCCTTAGCCGCACGTCGGATTTAAATAAAAGAGTTTCTATCACTCTTTCAATCCCTCTGCTTCCGGTATGCTAAGTTTTGTTATCAAGGGCAAGCGGCGGCGTTAAGCGCTGTCCCTTGCCCGCAAAAAAAATCAGTAGGCTCCCACACTCTCCCAGAAAGCCTTGCTGACAGATGACGCCCTGTGATAAAACACGTCCGCCGTTTCCGTATATTCATAGACTTCGACACTGTTGCCTGATGTTGTATATCTGTAGTATCTTTTGCCGCCGCTGATATCAGTTTCCTCATAGCCAGCAAACCTAAGGCGGGCGTCTTGATCTTCAAACCAGAGGGTTGCATCGCCTACGTATTCGATCAAAGTTCCTAAACCCGCATTTGTAAATCCTG
>JAITJJ010000175.1 GCA_031278965.1 Deferribacteraceae bacterium | reverse complement strand
ATACCCGTTTATGCGGGAATATGGACAGGAAAAGATTATCAACTGCCTGAAAGAGTCCGCCTCATGGGATTAGTTATAATTCAGGCCCGCGTTTCCTCCGAAAGGCTTCCGGGCAAAGTTCTCCTCCCGATTTTAGGAAAACCTGTTCTCTCACATGTTATTAAACGCGCCGAGGCGGCTGGGATCGGCAAGGTGATCCTTGCCATACCGGATAAAGCTGAAGACGATCCCCTTGAAAAGTTTGCTCAAGAGAATAGTATACTGTATTACAGAGGGAGCGAGAAAGACGTTTTAGACCGTTATTACAGGGCAGCTCTCCTCCATAGCCCTGATTATGTAGTGCGTATTACCTCAGACTGTCCGTGCTTGGACAGTGCGGTAACTAAAAACAGTGTGGAGTTTTTTAAAGAGAAAAAAGCTGATTATGTATCAAGCGCTTCCAGAGAGATATTTTATCATGGCACAGATACGGAGGTTTTTACCTTTCAGGCTCTTAAAGAGGCGGCGGAGCGTGCTGAAAAAGATTATGAACGGGAGCACGTCACCCCATATATACGCGAAAACAGCAAATTCATCCGCTTTACCTACGGAGACGGGCTGAAAGCAGACAGTATCGTAAAGAGCATCCGCGCCACCCTTGACACAAAAGAAGATTATATCGTTATAAAAGCGATCTTTGATCTACTTGGGGATAACTTCTCCCACGATGATGTGCTATCTCTCTTTAGGCGTTATCCATGGCTTTCGGAAATAAACGGCGGAGTTGTGCAAAAAGCCGCTTATCACAGTCCGGAAGATGAATTGAGGGAGGCGGTGCGCCTTTTGAGATTGCAGGAGTTGAAACGCGCTGCGGATTATCTGGCAAAAATGTTTCCCCTATGAGCGTTCTTTTTTTCACGGAAGGGGGCGGAAGTTACGGTTTAGGGCATATCAGCCGCACAAAGTCCATTGCAGAGGCTCTGGAAGAGGAGTGGACCAAGAGCGTATTTTTCTGCGATGCTCCTGAAACCCTATCTTTGGGCAATTCAAGGGTTATCCGTTTTAATTGGTATAGAGATCATGCGCGTTTAGAGTCGGAGTTATCATCTTTAGATACTCCGGTAGATGCCATTGTGGTGGATTCCTATCAAGCGGAGGCAAAAACCCTCCGTTATCTTGCAGGTTTCCGCACCCCCATCCTCTTTTTAGATGATTATTACAGATTGGACTATCCAAAGGGGCTTATTGTCAACCCCGCATATATCAAATATCCGGATATGTTCGGGTGGCGGGTTTTTACCGGTCCGGATTTTTTCCCCCTTAGAAGTGCGTTCTGGGATGCGGAGCGTTTAAGTCTGCCTGAAAGGAAGCATACCCTTATTACTCTGGGGGGTGCAAGCGGTCATAATATTCTCCTTCCCGCGGTGCAGGCGGCACGGGAAGCGGTTGAAGGAGAGATTATAGTCCTTACGGCAGGGGAAGAGCTTCCGTCGCTTCCGAATGTCAGTTACACAGATTCCCTTGATATGCACGATATGCGGCGGGCTCTCCAACAGGCGCGCTTAGTGGTATGCGGCGGGGGGGTAACTTTGGCGGAGGCGGCGCGGGTTGGGACTCCGGCTGCGGTTATATCTCTGGCGCAAAATCAGACGGGGAATATAAAGCTATTCTGCTTGGGTGGAAGCGCTATCTTCGCGGGGGAGGCGGGCTCACCCGATCTGGGCGCAAATTTATCTAAAAAAATAGCCTTCCTTAACGATGACTATCACTGGGAGCGACTTTCAAAAAAGGGAGTGTCCTTGGTTGACGGTCAGGGGGCAAGGCGGATAGCAAGGCTCCTTTTACTGGAGATAGACGGAGTATTTTATCGTAACGAGCTTAGAAAGGATCACGAAATAAACGGGGTGTATCTCACTCACTTCACCAACTGCTCCAACGAAGAGCTTGCAATGATATTAAATGCCCGCAACAGCGAAGCAGTGCTGAACACCGTTTATAATCAGCAAAAGGTCACATCCGCCGCCCATGCGGAGTTTGTTAAGTCTCTGGAAAGCTCTGTAAATTCCGGCTATTGGCTTATTTCTGAAGGTGAAACATATCTGGGGGTATTCTCTCTTACGGATGTTGACCGTTTTAATTCCGAGTGTGAAGTGGGTTATTATAAATTCCCGTCCTCAGAAAGAAACGGGGTAGGGAAGCTCCTTTTGGAACTTGCGGCGTTTACCGCTTTCAATAAGTTAAATCTCTCCTCAGTGATAGCCGATACTTTTGCAGAGAATACCGCATCCATAAAATCTCTGGAACGCTCCGGCTTTCTGTTTGAGGAAGAAAAGCAAAAGACAGTCTGCAATGAGCGGCAAACAGTGCGCAGATATAGGCTGTGGCGCTGAAAAAATATTCACAAGATATTTTATAATTATAGTATAAGCCTATCTGTAAAGACATCTGCAAAAGATAATTTTTGCAAAAGATACTTTTTGCAAAAGATACTTTTTGATGATATTTTATTCCTGCATATGTAAATTTACTTCAAGATATTAAATTACGGACGGGAATTTTATGGATAAAGAGAGATCTGACGGAGTTCTTAAAATGAAGCTGACGGATTTTTTTAAACACTACCCCAAAGGGGTGAAGCTATTTAAAAAGTATAATATGGGGTGTATCGGCTGCTCTGGAGTATTGAGCGAAACTGTGGAGCTCTCCTGCCTAATGCATGGGATTTCCGCACCAAAGCTCTTAAAAGAACTCTTAAAAGAGGTGCCGGCAGAACGCGGGAGCGGGGCATGAGATTTTTTGCAGTATTCTCTTTTGTAATTTTGGCTATTCCTGCTTTTTGCGGAGAATTATTTGACAACTTTTCTTCCCTCGCCTCTTTTTCCGCCGATTTTGTTCAAACCAACCACTATGCGGGGGTTGACGAGTTTTCCCGCAAGGGGAAGGTTTATATCAACCGCCCGAAGATTGCCCTCTGGGATTATCCGGACGCTCCCACAGAGTATTATATCCTGGAACCAAATCTGATAAGCCATTACAGCGAGGAGCTTGAGCAGCTGGCAAAACTTAAGGCAAATACGGAGCGGAGTGATGATCCGTCCGGAATAATACTTGGGATATTCCTTGACGCATCTTCCGCACGCGAGCGCTTTATGATAGAAGAGAGCGCCAATAAGATAATTCTCACCCCCAAACGCGATATGGGAATTGAAAATGTGATTTTAAGGTTTAAGGGCGGGGAGATCCTCTCTGTTTTCTCTGAGGATTCAAACGGAAACACCGTTTTAATAGAATTTTCCAAAGTTTCAACTCGCCCTGTTCCAGCTGATCGTTTTAAGAAGGAGATACCCAAAGGAACCTCTGTATATGAACAGTGATGACGTAGTCCTTGCCGCCCTCTCCGTATCGGGAGAAAAAGCTCTTCTGGAAGCGGGGGGCGTGAGGACGCTCTTAGATACGGGCAAACTTGAAGATATTATTAAGCGCCCGCAAGGCGCTCTAAAAAAGTTGGGCTTGGCGGCGGCGGAGAATAACCTGAATAGGGCTGAAAAGTGCGGCGCAGAAATCCTTTCCATTTTAAACCCTGCCTATCCTGCCCTATTGAAAGAGATCCCCAATCCTCCCCTTATCCTCTTTGTAAGAGGGAAAAAAGAGTGCCTGAACGAGTTTTGCATAGGGATAGTGGGCTCCAGAAAGTCAAGCCGCGCCGGGATAAATATTGCCGCGCAGATTGCACGGGATCTTGCTCGCTGTGGCGTAACTGTAGTCAGCGGTTTTGCCTTCGGCGCGGACATATCTGCGCATCTGGCGGCGGCGGAGTTGGGGAGCACGGCGGCGGTGCTAGGCAGCGGCTTTGAGCATATATACCCGAAAGAACATATAAAATACTTGGATAAAGTTTGCGAAAACGGGTGTATTCTCACCGAGTTTATGCCGTCAGAGCTGCCCGCTCCCTATAACTTTCCCAAACGTAACCGCATTATCAGCGGACTTTCCAAAGGGATTATAGTATGCGAAGCATCCAAAAAGAGCGGTTCGCTTATCACCGCCCGTCTCGCTTTGGAACAAAACCGCGATGTTTTTGCTGTGCCCGCCTCTCCCTCGTCTTTTAATAATACGGCAAACCGACTCATAAAAGAAGGCGCGGTCTTGACGGAAAGCTATCTGGACGTTATAAACGAATATAAAGATATATTTGCAGATATTTGTGTGAAGGAAGACGCTCCGCCATATTCACCTCCGGAGGAGCACCGGGAGGTGTGGGAGAGGTTGAAGACGGAGCCGCTTTCCGCAGATGAGCTTGCGCAGGAAGTTGATTACGGCAAACTAATCCTTTCAATTACGGCGCTGGAGATTGAAGGTGTAATCGAGAGGAACGCTGAAGGGCGCTACAGCGTGGTTAAAACCCATATATAATTTTGGAGTACTAATGGCAAAAAAAGTGGTAATAGTGGAATCCCCTGCAAAAGCTAGGACTATAGAGCATTATCTTGGGCAGGATTATACTGTTTTGGCAAGTGTGGGGCATATTGCAGACCTCCCAAGCAGAGGGTTGGGGGTGGATACGGATAATAATTTTACGGCAACCTATGAAATTATTGAAGGCAAGCAGGATATAGTTGCAAAACTAAAAAGAGCCGCCACAGGCGCAGCCAAAGTCTTTTTAGCCTCTGACCCCGACCGGGAGGGAGAGGCTATTGCATGGCATATCAACAACCAGATAAAAGATATTAACCCCAATATATATAGGGTTCAATTCAACGAGATAACAAAGAGCGGCGTTCAGCAAGGGATCTCCAACCCGTCCGGCATAAATATGAACCGGGTGGAGGCACAGAGCGCCCGGCGGATTTTAGACCGTTTGGTGGGATATAAAGTCAGCCCGCTTTTATGGAAACCACTGAAATACGGTCTTTCCGCCGGCAGAGTCCAGTCGGTGGCTGTGCGCCTTATCTGTGAAAGAGAGGAGGAGATAGAAAAATTTGTGTCTCGTGAATGGTGGTCACTCTCGGCTCTCTTTAATCTCTTTGACAAAACAGTGAAGAAAGGAGAGATTGAAACAGTTTTAGACAAATACAACGGGAAAAGGATTGAACTGAAGAGTGAAGCAGAAGCGGACAAGGTTATTAAAGCGGTTGTTGGGGCGGATTTCGTTATATCCCAAGTGGAAAAGAAAAATGTAAAGGTATCCCCCCCGTTTGCTTTCACCACCGCCCGTTTGCAACAGGATGCCATAAAACGGCTCGGTTTCACCGCCCAAAGCGTTATGAAAACCGCTCAGGAATTATATGAAGGGGTAAATCTTGGTTCAGAGGGATTGGTGGGGCTTATCACATATATGCGCACCGATTCCGTCCGCATCTCAGATGAGGCGGCAGCGGAAGCGGCAGGTTATATAAAGAAGAGATACGGCGACAAATATGTTGGCGGAAAGGCGAAACCTCCTAAAAAGAGCGGAAAAGGTGTTTCTGCTCAAGATGCCCATGAAGCTGTCCGCCCCACCTCAATTCTGCGCACGCCGGAGAGTGTGGCGAAATTTCTTACCCCCAACCAGAATAAACTTTACGCTCTTATCTGGAAACGCTTTGCGGCAAGCAGGATGTCGGAAGCGGTCTATGAACAGACTACCGTCATAATTGAGGCTAAAAAATACGAATTCCGCGCCTCAGGACGGGCTATGCTATTTCCCGGCTTTACTGCAGTT
>JAITJJ010000090.1 GCA_031278965.1 Deferribacteraceae bacterium | reverse complement strand
GATGTAATTTTATTTTTTGTTTTGGGAGCGTCAAACTACCACCTATGCGGGCCGTGGCAAGAGCTGCATATCCCAAGCTCATTCGCTTTCTTTCCGGCGGCGGAGCGGTATTTGGAGGTTTTTCCATATTGTGAGGAGATCTCAGGATTCCGTCTTTATCCCCATGGCAGTCTCGGTGTTCTCAGCATTTAAAAGATTCTTCCCTTCCGCATTATGTAGGGAGTGGCAGGAAAAACAGATGAGCTCACCGTTCTCTCCCAACCGACCGGAGGTCCGCAGAAGAGATTCTTTGACGTTTACATCGTCAACCTCAAACATCACTATATGTCCAAGCGAGAGGTCGTCCCGTTTAGTGCCCGTCCGCGGAAATTTATCGGCGTGACAGTTTCAGCAGAGTTTCATCTCCTCGCCGTTTGCCCGTAAAAGGTGTGCATCGGTTGCGCCGTGGGTGGTGTAACAGGAGATACATTCAACTTTTTCTCTGGTAGGGGCGGTTTTATGAAGGGGGTGGCTGCGCTCGCCTAAGCTCTCATAGTGGCAGGCAAGGCAGAGTTTGGAATCATCTGCCGATAATTTTAAAAAGGATTTCGGTTTATCCGTATCCGTCGCGTGGAACTTCTCCCAATTGGTTACATGGCAGGTGGAACAGGCGATAGTGCCGTCTTTAAGGGTGAGGGTTTTCTGCGCCATCTCCTCCGGCAGTTCAATCCCCACACCGGGACTGTCTTTAAATTCAGAACACAGCGGATAGGCGCTTTCAGTGTGTTTGCCCGTATGACACGATAAACACTCTCCCTCCTTTTCAGAAGCCCCGTGCGCCACCGAAAAAAGGGCGGCAAAAAGGCAAAACAATATCGGTACTGCCGCTGCGATAAACTTCATGCTGTTCCCCTGAAATAATGCAATAAAAGTTTATTAAGCCCGTTTGCTGTATGGTTTTAATATGGTTGTTTCATATAGGAGACAACATTAGCACAAAATTGACAGCAATAAAAGACAAAAATTGTGTTTTTTTATTTTCAGGGATTGACACGGTAGGGTATGATACTGTAATTCCGCCCCATTCCCGTTACTAATGCAATGTATTAAAATTGTACAATAATATATAGCTTCCTTTTGAATTGAGGGGAAGAAGGATATGCCAGGGCAATGTTCGCCGATTGTAATAATTCCTTGCCATAGCACGGCAACACCCTTTTTAAGCTCAGTCTGAAGTTCCCTAAACTCCAAAGGTTTCAAATTTTCACTGTTCATATTCAGCCCTTTGAATTTATTCTATGTGTTATTTACCGCTTTTATAATCCCATCTTCCGCCCAATGAAAGTCTGTCCCCCGGTTTTTATCCCCTTCTTGTCCTCATCTATTATCGGCATAAACGGTCTGGCGGGGATAGTTATTAACTGCAAAAGCCAAATTTTAAGCTGTTTTCGTTTTCAGATCAACATTTTTTAAAATCTGTGCGGAAAATACTTTTTCAGGAGAGTAAAGAGCTCTTCCTCAAATTGGGCAAAGTCCGCAGCCGGAGCACGCTCCCCTTCTTCCTTCGCATCCACTATTATTCCGCCGCCAGCCGCGTTATATTCATCTACAATAACAAATCTGCCTAGAGACGCGTTATCACTGAATCTGGTAAGGGCGGCAGGGCGGGCAAAGCTTAAGATCACCGTGCCGCACTCATTGCGCCTGAGCTCATTTAAGCTGCTGTTTCCCTCCTCTCCCAACACTTTTTCTATCCCCGCAAGCCTAGCCTGCACTTTGGCGCTTCCTATTTTCAAGAGATAATCTTTATTAAAGATAAGAGGATACCTCCCAAGCCAGATAAGGTTTGCCTTAATCTTTCCTGCAACCTTCACGGGGAGGTTCGCGTCCGATGACACCGCCACCTCTCCGCGGGGGATATAAATATCCTCATACAAGGTAAACCCAATGGCTTCTCCCATCCGCACCCTCTCTTTTTCAGGCTCATTCCAATTTTCAAACCTATTAATACGCGCCTTTTTTTGAGAAGGGAGAAAGGTTAAGGAACTTCCGACTTTTACTTCCCCGCTAACAACGGTTCCCGCATATATGCGCCTCTCGTCGTTATCATCGGAAAAGCGGTATATATCTTGAATGGGCATAGCAAAGAAATCCCCTTCCGCCGCAATATCCTGAAAAGAGTCCAGCGCCTCAAGGATTGTCGCCCCGTCATACCAAGTTATTTTACCAGAATGTTCAATTATATTCTCCCCCTCCCGCGCGCTTACGGGGATAAAATAGGTTGGGGCGACCCCCAAAGATTGCAGATACTCCCCATATTCACGCCTTATCTTTTCAAAAACCTCCTGTGAATAATCTACCAGATCAAGTTTATTCACTGCCACCAGAAGTTGGGATATGCCGAGCAGGGAGAGGATAAGCCCATGTCTTTTGGAATTCTCCGCCACACCCTCCGCCGCGTCTATAACGAGTACCGCCGCAGTGGCGCGGGAGGCACCGGAGAGCATATTGCGCAAAAATTCTATATGCCCCGGGGCGTCAAGGATTATATACTCCCGCTTGGCGCTCTTAAAGAATATGCGGGCAATATCTATGGTAATCCCTTGTTTCTGTTCCTCCTCCAGAGCATCAAGAAGCATAGAGTATTCAAAAACCCGCCCGTTTTTTAGGCACGAGTTTTTAATGCCTGCGAGTTTCCCTTCTGGAAGAGAACCGGTATCCGCCAAAAGCCGCCCGATAAGGGTGCTCTTCCCATGGTCTACGTGACCTGTGATGACGATATTCATACGTAACTTTAGAAAGGGGCAAGCCCCTTTCTACTTTTCCTCCAGTAAGGATTGTGCTACGCGGGCGCCACCGCTCCACACAAATTTGGAATTATTTAAGGCTAGTAACCTATTTTGCACTTTCTCAACAGTCTGGAAGGGCTAAAACCCTTTCTTGCCCAAAAACGCCAAGCCGTTGACGTTTTTCTCTCCTTGGGGGGGATTTTAAAACTATCGCAAGCTACCCAATCAATATTCAGGTTTTCGCGAAGGCAAATTTACTTCGTCGCAGCGAAATCCCTATTTGGAAGGGGAGGTTGGGAGGGGAAACCA
>JAITJJ010000030.1 GCA_031278965.1 Deferribacteraceae bacterium | reverse complement strand
GGGTATAGAGTCTAAGAAAAGTCCGCCGCATCTGCCTGAAGAAGTTCGGGAGAAGGAAGCGCCGTGACAGCAACGGTGAACTTCTTCAGTCAGACGCCGCGTCATACGGTTGGTTTGATACAGGAGAGAACTCAGCCCTTCATGGCTTTATAGACGATGCGGAAGGTAAAATAACAGGTTTATATATGTGCGGGAATGAATGTCTAATGGGTTATTTGGAGGTATTAAGGGCAACACTTACCACATACGGGATACCTCAGGCACTGTATTCCGACAGAGCCGGTATATTCTTTGTTAATACCGGGAAGCAGGAGAATTGGAGATCAGAAGAGGCGTTGGCCGGGCATGCACCTGACAGGACGCAGTTTGGCACGACAGTTGCAGATAAACCGGGGATCGACTTGATAGGGGCGCATACACCTCAGGCCAAAGGACGGGTTGAGCGTCTCCGGCTGACCCTTCAGGACCGATTGAAAGTCAGGTTCATTCTGAATGACATTGCTTCAATTGAACAGGCCAACGCTGCCCTTCCTGAATTTATATCCGAACAGGATTCCCGGTTCCGCTGCAATCCGCTGACAGCGCTTTTGTCCCGCCGGACAGGAAAGATGAGCCTGATAGCCTGCTTACGGTTCAATACGACAGAACAACTGACAACTGCGGTTGCTTTCCGTTTCAAAACTTCCTGTTTCAAATCAAGTCAGACAGGGCTATATCCGGGAAGAAGATAAAGTTTCTCTTTAGCGGGAAGACAGGGTTTAAGGCGTGCTGTGATAAGCAATACTATCCTGTGGAATTTCCGTGGTTAAGTAACAGAAGAAAAGATTCCCATATCCCGGATGTGACCAAACAGTTGATACAAAAGTATTATCTTTCTGACGGGAAAGGAAATGTTCCAACTGTCGCCTAAAATGAATTCTGCAAGGCACAGTATTCAAGCTGCACTGAGCAGGGGAGCGAGCGAAGCAAGCGAGGTAAGCTCCCGACAGGAAAGGCAGTCCACCATTCCCTATTTCACCGGCCTCTCCGAATCCGACTTAAACTACAAAGGGTGAAATTTTCCCCCGTTATTGACACACTTAAGACTACGGAATTATCTTTTCCGTCATTTTCAAAAATCTTTCCTGTCTCGTATGACGCTTCCGCATTGCATATTCTATATCCGTAAATGTCTGCTGAAACATAATCGCTCCTCCTTATTGCATTTGCCTTTGATGAGTTATAGTTTAACATATAAATTAAAATGGAAATTGCATTTACAAAAATGCTAAAATTCATATTAAATCAGCCCTTACTAAGTGAATATTCGGGACATTATCATAAGTGAATCAGAGACCCCAAAAAAAATCACTCCTTTTTGTTGACAAATTCCCATATATATTTTAATTGTAGGCATGAGGCATGGCAAAAAATATAGCGGCGGTTATGATTATAACGCCATACGTGAGTATGAAACAAAGATAGAAAAGCAGAATGAATTAAAGCGCTCCCTTGAGCCTAGCAAGTTATGGGTGCTTATAACAGTCATTGTGTTCATATCGCTGCTTATCATCACCTTGGCGGCGGTCAAAATACACAGTGTCTGGTATGAGTCCAAATTGCGCTCGGATGTTTTAATTTATTTGAATCTGCGCAAAGCGACAGAAAGTTATCTTATAATGAACGGTTTTGAACCGGATCGGGGGGCGATAGATCCATTTCCTGTCTCCGGCAATATCATACAAACTCTTGTGTCCAGCGGCAGATTAAACTATGAAGATTTTTACTCACCGCTTCTTAAACGTTCTCTAATTTTCCGTGAATGTGAAGATATAAATATGGGGCATCTCTGCACTGCTTTTGCTCAAGAAACAGGGGAAGTTACCGCCCTTGACGTGCATGATTGGCCGCCTAAAGGGATGAACTACATAAGCGCCGTCCCCGTAAGGTATGCCTGCACGATGGAAGTTATCTATGATGACAGGAATTACTATCAGGGAACGGGTGTATCCAAGGGTTCAAGAGATAAAATCATTCCGAAACTATGTATAGAAGAATCCATGAAACCGGATCTGATCGGTGAGTTTGATTATATTGTTGTAGCAGGGACATTATGAACGCTCTGCCTGATATGAACGAAGTCATATCCCTATGGAAAGAATATAATGACGATCCCCAGCTTTATAAACACGCTTTGTCTGTGGAAGCTGCTATGCGCCGCTTTGCCGTTAGGTTCGGAGGAAATCCTGACGAGTGGGGGAAGATCGGCTTTATTCACGATATAGATTATCAGAAATATCCCGATGAACATTGCGAGAAAGTTAAAGAGATATTGGTAGAGAGAGGGTGGCCTGAATATGCCGTCAGAGCTGTAGTTAGCCATGGATACGGTATTGTAAACGACGTGGAGCCGCAGACGGATTTGGAGAAAACGCTCTATGCTGTTGACGAGCTCACTGGCTTTATCACAGCCTGTGCTTTAGTTCGTCCTTCCCAAAGCGTTGAGGATCTGGAAGTCAAATCCGTAAAAAAGAAGTGGAAAACCGCTGCTTTTGCAGCTGGGGTGGACAGAGCGGTTGTAGAGAAGGGTGCCGCTATGATGGGGCTTTCTTTTGATGAATTAACCTATGAAGTTATAAATGCCATGCGTTCAATCCGCTCGGAGCTTGGTCTTTAGTAGGAGCAGTAATATGAGCAGACTCTTTGATAAACTTGCGGACGGTTTAAAAAAAGCCGCAGACAATACCGGTTTTTCCAAAGCGGTGCTAGGGCTTTCCGGCGGGGTTGATTCCGCCGTTGCCGCCGCTATTGCCTGTAAAGCGTTGGGAGCGGACAGTGTAAACCTCTTCTACCTGCCGTATAATGACATCGACCCTCACGGCTTTTCAGACGCCAAAGCGGTTGCAGATTTTTTTGGGGCTTCCCTTATATATATGGACATTACCCGCATAGCGGATCCGTATTTTGATTCCATAATAAACCCTACCGACCGCAGAAGAACAAACGTTCTTTCGCGTTTGCGCATGTTGGTGCTATATGATCAGAGTGCATTGTATAACGCTCTGGTTGTAGGTTCCGCCAATAAAAGCGAGATTATGCTGGGCAGTATCACTTTATACGGCGATACTGCGTGTGCCGTAAATCCTCTGGGGAACATATATAAAACCGAAGTATGGGAACTGGCGAAGGAGATAGGGTTTCCGGATATAATATTATTAAAGGCGCAGAACACCGGTCTTTATAATGGCGCAACAGATGACGGGGAACCGTTTTTATATACGGAAGCGGATAAACTGTTGCTGATCTTGGAGACAAACGGGTATTCAGCGGAAGTAGCGGTTAAAGAAGGTTTTCAGAAGGAGTTTGCCGAAAGGGTTATAAAACTGATAGAAAATTCTGAGTTTAAGCGACGGGCGAGCATTACATTGGAGAGATAAATTATGGATTATATTAAGTTCGTAGCAAGTAAAATAGTTTCAGATGGTTTTACTTTTGATGATGTGTTGATTTTGCCGGGGGAAAGCCATGTTCTCCCTTCTGAAGTGAGCACATCCACCAGACTTACAAATAATATTACCTTACAGATACCACTGGTAAGCGCCGCTATGGATACGGTTACGGAAGCGCGTATGGCAATTGCAATGGCACAGGAAGGCGGATTGGGTTTTATTCATAAAAATATGACCATAGAACAGCAGTTGGACGAAGTTGATAAAGTAAAACGTTCTGAGAGCGGAATGATTGTTGATCCCATCACTATTGAGCCTGATCGCACCGTTTCAGATGCCCTTGATATTATGGCAAAATATAAGATTTCCGGTATCCCTGTGGTAAAAAACAATCGTCTGGTGGGAATACTGACAAACCGTGACTTACGGTTTGTCACCAACTATCAGGGCAAAGTCAGCGACCATATGACGAGCGAAAACCTTGTTACTATCCCTATGGGAACTTCCCTGGACGAGGCGATGCAAAAACTTCATAAACATAGGATTGAAAAGTTGCTTGTGGTAGACGACGGATTTAATCTGAAAGGACTTGTTACCATAAAAGATATCAATAAACGGATAAAATACCCCCACGCTTCCAAAGATACATACGGCAGGCTTATGGTAGGCGCTGCAGTTGGTGTGGGGGGGGCATATATGGACCGCGTTGACGGTTTGGTGGAAAAGAAAGTGGATGTAATTGTGGTGGATACCGCCCACGGTCACCATATAAATGTTAAAAATGCAGTGTCCGCTATAAAGAAAAAACATCCTTCTTTGCCGCTTATTGCGGGGAATGTGGCCACTGCCGCCGCTACAAAATCTCTTGCCGATGCTGGAGCAGATTGTGTAAAGGTAGGGATCGGTCCAGGCTCAATCTGCACCACAAGGGTGGTTACCGGCGTGGGAGTGCCGCAAATATCGGCAATTATGGATTGTGCCGTTGTTGCTGATGAAATAGGGATTCCGATTATTGCTGACGGCGGAATAAAAAATTTTGGAGATATTGTGAAAGCCCTTGCCGCCGGAGCAAGTTCTGTAATGATCGGCTCCCTCTTTGCGGGAACCTTGGAGTCTCCCGGTGAAATAGAGCTCTATCAAGGGAGAAGCTATAAAGTTTACCGCGGCATGGGCTCTCTTTCTGCCATGAAGGAAGGGAGCAAAGACAGATATTTTCAAGAAGGCGCCCCGGACGGCAAGTTGGTGCCGGAAGGGATAGAAGGGCGTGTTCACTATAGAGGCGAGCTTAACCAGACGGTTACGCAGATGGTGGGCGGTCTCCGCTCCGGTATGGGATATGCGGGGTGCGCCAACATTGAGGATGTGCGCAAAAAAGCCAAATTTACAAAGATCACCTCCGCAGCCCTTGCGGAAAGTCATGTTCACGATGTTCAGATAACCAAAGAAGCTCCAAACTACTGGGCAAGACAATGAAGTTATGGAAAGGGCGGTTCTCCGAGAGGACAAATGAACTTTTGGATAAATTTAACGCATCCATTACATTTGACAAACGTTTGGCGGAATATGATATATGCGGGAGTCTTGCCCATGTTAAGATGCTCGCCAAACAGAATATCATATCTAAGGAAGATGCCAGCGTAATTGAAGATGCCCTAAAGCGCATCTTATCCGAGATAAAAAGCGGAGAGTTCCGATTTAATATTGAAGACGAGGATATCCATATGGCGGTGGAGGTCCGCCTTACAGAGATTGCGGGAAGCGTCGGAGGCAAACTCCACACCGCAAGAAGCCGCAATGATCAGGTGGCATTGGATTTGCGCCTCTATCTTAGGGATGAGCTTGCAAAGATAAACGGGAAGATAAAAGATTTTTCCCTTGGTTTATTGGAGCTTGCGGAAAAACAATTGGGCGTTATCATGCCCGGTTATACCCATATGCAGATAGCACAGCCCATCCTCTTTTCCCACTATCTGCTCGCTTACCTTCAGATGCTCCTGCGGGATTACGCCCGTTTTAAGGAGATCAGACAGCGACTTAATCTCTCCCCCTTGGGCGCGGGAGCTCTCGCGGGCACCACTTTCCCTATAGATCGCCGTTTTACGGCTGAAAAGCTGGGTTTTGCAGCCCCAACTGAAAACAGCATTGATTCCGTAAGCGACAGAGATTCTGTTCTGGAAACCCTGGCGGCTTCTTCAATATTGATGATGCACCTTTCCCGCTTTTCGGAAGAGATCGTCCTCTATTCAACCTCTGAATTTGCTTTTTTTGAACTTAGCGATGCGTTTTCCACCGGTTCAAGCATAATGCCGCAGAAAAAAAATCCGGATGTGACGGAACTTGTTCGGGGAAAAACCGGCAGGGTATATGGTTCCCTCATAGCTCTTTTAACCGCTATGAAAGGACTTCCTCTGGCATATAACAAGGACTTGCAGGAAGATAAAGAACCGCTTTTTGATACGCTTGATACAGTAAATGCGGTTCTTGAAATATTTCCTCCCATGCTTTTAAGTATGAGAATAAACAGTGATGCTATGTACAGCGCTGCAGCGAAGGGTTTTTCCACCGCGACAGATCTAGCGGACTATCTTGTGTTAAAAGGGGAGAGTTTTAGAAATGCCCATGAGGCGGCGGGCAGAGCAGTTTCGTATTCTATCTCTGTCGGAAAGGGGTTGCAAAAACTCTCTTTGGAAGAGTTTAGGCAGATTTCTCCAAAAGTTGAAGAAGATGTATATGGGTTTATCTCGGTGGAAGCAGCGGTGAATCGCCGCAAATCCTATGGCGGAACAGCTAAAGAGCAGGTATTGGTGCAGATTGAAAACGCAAAAAAACTCCTTGCAACGTTTGATTAATAAAGTCTATCCTGTATTTAAACGGACTTTTTAATGGGCAAATTTAACCTTTTTTTTGCGTTCCCCGCTGTGCTCCCTGTTGCACTGTTCATCGCGCTATTTTTCATTGAATCCTGCGGCAAAAAAGGGGATCCTATCCCTAAAGATGCCCTTGATATTCCGCCTCCCATATGGATAGAAGTCTCGCTTTCAGAAGACGGGGTGCTTATCTCCAATTCATCTGAGCATACGGTTCTTGCAGAACGGGCGGAATCAGAGATAGGCGATCTCTCTTTTCCAAGTTACAGGCAAGTTGCAATGCTTACACCCAGGAATGAATTCCTTGACAATTCCACTCATCAGGAAACACGTTACATTTATCGGTTTTCCACACAGCATAAACGTTATGATGTTTACTCTGACTACGTTACAAAGATTGTAAGTTACAGAGGGCGGGTGGTAATTGACAGTATCCGTCATTCAATACGGGGCGGCAAACTCTGTGTTAATATGGAAACGAGCCGCAGTGTCGCTTTTGTGGATGTAAAAATTAACGGACAACCCGTTGAAGCAGATTCCCGCTCCTGCTATGCTATCCCTCTATCTTCCAAAATACTCTTTTCAGCAGTTCCGTATTCCGAGAGCGGAACACCGGGCATTGCCTATTCTGAAACGATAACCGTCACATCAGATCAGATACTCCTCCCCCCGCAAAATTTGCGGATTATCCGCCGTCCCTCCAATATAACTTTAAGCTGGGACGGTGTGGATAACGCCATAGAGTATATTGTCGAGGCGGACGGAAAGGTGAACAGAATAGATGAAACCGTCTACAGTCACCCGCTAACGGGGAATAACTGCGTGCGCTTTAAACTGTATACACGCTTTGCGAAGGGCAACTCCCCTGCGCTTAATGCGGAAAGCTGCCCGTAGGGCGTTCGCTAATACATTTTTACAGTTTTTAGCCTCGGTGATTTTTTTTATAAAATTTGTAGAAAAAAGCGCTGAAAAAGGAATAATCCCGTTTTCTTTACATATTTTAACATTATAAAATAAAAAGGGTTGCAAATCCTCCAATCATGCTAATTTTTCTA
>JAITJJ010000017.1 GCA_031278965.1 Deferribacteraceae bacterium | reverse complement strand
AAACCACCGCTTGGCAAATCCTCAATTCATTTGCGGTTATCGCTTTTGCCATAAAGCTATTCCCAATACAGGCAGCCCGCTCGCTTTTCGAGCCATAATATCCCCTCCTGTCGTTCTTTGGAAATATTATATGCATAATGACTTAAAAATGGAATTAATTCCCCATTTTGCTTTTATATCCTCAAATATAGGCGCGGGCTTTCTGTTTTGAATATCATAAAACGCCCATATCCCCTTTGCTTTACCTATGACACTTCCGGCTTCATCAAGAATTATATTTTCCCTATAGCCCTTTAGCAAAGTGTATTTTGAAAGCCATGTCTGTATTTTTACTCTCTCTTTATATCCCGGATGCCTATTCATATTTATTGTGCCCGAAATTAAAACCCAGCCGATATTCTGTTTTTCAAGGGAGTAGAGGCTGTGCCCGATAGCGAGGCAATGCTCCGCCGCGGTCTCTTCTCAATAATGTCAAAATGGTTGTCGGCGAAGCCATCCCATATTTGTTCATTTCAAAGTAACGCAGTTCAAATTCCTTAGAGAAAACATGTTCCATAAACAACTCAATTTATCTTTCCGACACGGCGGACACGGGGAATTTTTGAGCGAAGCAACATCTGCAAGGCTTGAGTTTGCCATATCCCCAAGCCTTTGCCAAGATTGTCACCTTTTACAGTTAATCTTACTTTTTAGGGGCTCTCTTTCCCTCTTCAAGAACATCAGGGAGATTTATCCCCGCGGTTTTTAACAGGTCTTGCAGGGGAGGAAGGCTTGTTACCAAACTTGAAAGAAAATTTGAGGTGGAGGAACGTCCGCTAGCATCCCGCCCGCTGTCCCAAACGGTGATCTTATCAATCTTTAGGTTTTTTACAGCTTCCACCTGAGTGGCAACCAGAGTCGGGAGTTTATCCACTATCATAAGCATCGCGGCACTGTTAGGATCTCCGCCTGTGCTTGCGATAACGCTCTTTAACCCTTCGGCTTGCTTTAAAAGGAGCATCTTATTTCCTTCGGCTCTCCCCACCATTTCAAGCTCAATCTCTTTCCCGTGCCCTTCGCCCTGTTTTGCAAGACGTATCGATTCCGCATCGGCAAGGGTTTTAATCTTTTCGGCTTCTCCCTCTGCCATAATCTTTATGCGTGTCGCCTCGCCCTGTGCAAGGATTTTTACCCGTGCGGCTTCAGCGTCCGCATTAATAAGAGCCTGTTGTTTCGCTATCTCCGCGGGCACTATAACATTTGCCTGCATGGAGGCCTCTTCCTTTGCCTTCCGGGTTAATTCCGCTTTCCTCTCACTCTCATATCCCTCTTCAAGCGCCTTTGCATCTTGAACAAGTTGGGCGGCTTTTATCTTCCTGGCGGATTCAGCCACGGCTTCTTCCCGTGCCGCATCAGATTGGGCAATGCTGACTTTCGCAAGGTTTTCGCCTTCAATGGCGTTGGCGTTGGCTTTGGCAACCCGGATACGCTCCTCGCGTTTTGCTTCGGCCTCTCCAATTGCCCCTTCCCGATTCTGCTCCGCCACCTCAACTTTTGCGCGGTTAATAGCTTCGCTGGCTGCCTTTTGCCCCAATGCATCTATATAACCGCTCTCGTCTGATATGTCGGTTATATTTACATTTATAAGGCGCAACCCGATCTTTCTGAGCTCAACTTCAACATTTTCCTGTATCTTTTCTTCAAATGCCTCGCGGTCGGAGTTGATCTCCTCAATATTCATAGTGGCGATAGTTGCACGCAACTGCCCGAATATGATGTCGCGGGCGTTTTCTTCCCTGTCCATCTGTCCCATGCTTAAAAGGCGCTCGGCGGCGGCTTGCATGATGTGGGGATCGGTGGAGATACCGATTGTAAACCGTGAAGGAACGCTTACTCTGATATTCTGCTTTGAAAGGGCGTTTTCAAGGTTTATCTCTATAGTCATGGGGGTGAGGTCAAGGAATTGATGGCTCTGAACAAGGGGGAGGATGAAACGAGCCCCACCATGCTGACAAACAGATGATCTCCCCCGTCCCACAAGCCCGAATACAACGATGATCTTGTCGGAGGGGATTACCTTATATCTGCTTAAAAGCATTAAAAATGTTATAAAAACAACAACTACAAGGATAACAGGCAATATTGCGTAACCCGGCATATATCCCACCTTAAAATACTAAATTAAACTCTCTGAAAGTCTGAACTAAATTTTATTTAATTCTTATGTGAAAGTCAATTTATAAAGCTAAATAAATAAAATTTTACAGGGATATGACATTTTTCCCAAGTTTATATAATCCGTGGAAAATTAGCGGGAGAGGGTTTGCTATGTTTGATTTTGAAAGACATGTATTTTGAAATAAAATCATAATTTATTCATAATCATCAGCGAGATAAATACTTAATCTGATTAACTGTATGTCTATAAAAACATAATCCTTAAAAACATACAGAGGCTTAATTATATTAATTAATCTGTCCGCCTTGCACAAATACCCGGCAGGATTAAATCAACCGTCATATATACCCCCCTCCTTTCCCTTTCCAAATTCCGCCTTGTTTATCTCTGATATTTAAGATATAATTGCACAGTTTAACTGACGGGGTGTGTTTTGAAAACGGTTATGGCGGCAGGCGTTAGGTTTAAGCGCGCCAGTAAAATATATGATTATCTCTCCCCCGGCTTTGGTGAGAAGGCGGGGGATAAAGTTGTGGTGGAGGCGGAAAAGGGAGAGGATATAGCCTGTGTTATATATCCCACGCGGGAGGTTAAAATTGATGCTAACTTTCAGCTGAAAAAGGTGCTCCGCAAGGCGAACAGGGAAGACTTAGCCGCGAGACAGGCTAATCTCGCTGATGAAACGGCTGCCGTAAAACTCTGCGCAGAGCTTGCGGAGCAGAATGAGCTCCAGATGAAGCTACTGCTTGCCGAATACACCCTTGATCGGAGCAAGCTGACCTTTTATTACACCTCCGATACCCGTGTGGACTTTCGGCAGCTGGTGAAAGATTTGGCAAAGATATACAGAACCCGTATAGAGATGAGACAGGTGGGGGTGCGGGATGCCACAAAGATTTTGGGCGGTTTTGGGGTGTGCGGACGGGAGCTCTGTTGTTCCTGTTTTTTGCGTAAGTTTGAAAATATATCTGTAAAAGCCACAAAAGGGCAGAGCTCAAATCCCACCAAAATATTGGGGGTGTGCGGAAGACTTATGTGCTGCCTCCTCTTTGAGAAAGGGTGCAAACTGCCGGATGAAATTATACAGGAAACAGGGATTTCAGAACTGGTGGTATCAGGTAGCGATGAAGAGAAGATGATATAGGAGAATAAAATGTCTGAAACATTTTATATTACTACGCCCATATATTATGTAAACGATGTGCCTCATATAGGCCATCTTTATACAACCCTCGCCGTGGACACGATTGCGCGTTACAAACGTTTGCGGGGGATTGACACCTTTTTTCTGACAGGAACAGACGAACACGGTCAGAAGATAGCCCAAGCCGCTGCCGCAAAAAATCTCACTCCGCAAGAGCTTGCAGATCAGGTGGTTACCCGTTACATTGCCCTATGGGAAAAGCTCGGCATTTCTAACGATGATTTTATCCGCACCACCGAAAAACGCCATATAGAAACGGTGCAGGCTGCCTTTGAGCTTCTTAGAGAGAAAGGCGATATATATCCGGGGGATTACGAAGGATGGTACTGCACTCCTTGCGAAGCGTTTTGGACAGAAACCCAGCTTAGCGAAGGCAATCTCTGCCCCGATTGCGGAAGACCCACCGTTCGTATGAAAGAGGCAACCTATTTTTTTAAGATGTCCAAATATCAAGACCGCCTCTTAAAACATATAGAAGACAATCCAAACTTTATAAGACCGGAATCGCGCAAGAATGAGATAACAGCTTTTATTAAAGAGGGGTTAAAGGATCTCTCCGTCAGCCGCGTCACTTTCAGCTGGGGGATACCCGTAAAGGGAGATCCCAAACATGTGGTGTACGTATGGGTTGACGCTCTTATAAATTACCTCTCCGCTTTAGGCTATACTGAAAACTCTCCGCTCTTTCAGAAGTTTTGGGAGAATTGCACACATATGGTGGGCAAAGATATTCTCCGCTTTCACTCGGTCTACTGGCCCACCCTCCTTATGGCGCTTGATCTCTCCCTCCCCAAGCAGATATTTGCACACGGCTGGTGGACAGTGGAGGGACAGAAGATGTCCAAATCTCTTGGAAACGCCATAGATCCGTTTTACCTAACCGACAAATTCGGAAATGATCAGGTGCGATATTTTATGCTGAGGGAGGTTACTTTCGGTCTTGACGGAGATTTTTCATATAAGGCCTTGATCCACAGGATAAACGGCGATCTGGCAAATGATCTGGGAAACCTTGTGAACCGCACTCTGGGAATGGTGAACCGCTATAAAAACGGGGTGATTCCTGCTCCAAACCCATTGACGGGGCGGGAGAACGCACTCTATAGTGAGGTTGAACGTCTGGGAAAAGAATATATTTCTTTTATGGATGAAACCGCCTTCAATAAAGCCCTTGCTTCCGCTTGGGGGATAGTGGGCGCTCTGAATAAATATATAGATACCGAAAAACCTTGGGATTTGGCAAAAAATTCTCCTGAACGCCTTGACACGGTGCTCTATACAGCATGTGACGCCATTGGCATCCTCTCCCGCCTTATCACCCCTTTTATGCCGGAAACCGCCCTCAAACTCTGCGGAGAGTTAGGCGTTCCCCATATAGCCCGCTTCTCTTCGGCGGAAGATCTGTTGGCGGTTAAAACCTTGAAGCCGGGAGCGCTTGGGGATATCGCCCCCCTCTTTCCGCGCCTTGATCCGGCGGAGGTTATGGCAAGCATAAAGAGCGATCCCCAAAAAACCGCACCCAAAGCGGTAGCCCCCGAATCTCTGATAGGGATTGAGGATTTTTCAAAAGTGCGCCTTATCGCGGGAAAGATTGAGGCGGCTGAAAAGGCGGAAAACTCAGAAAAACTTCTAAAACTCTCCATAAACGATGGAACTGGAGTGAGAACCGTTATGGCGGGGATCGCCAAAAGCTTTGCCCCGGCGGAGCTTGTCGGGAAAACCGTTGTCTTTGTTTCTAACCTTAAACCTGCCAAACTTATGGGAGTGCTCTCACACGGGATGGTGCTTGCCGCCTCTGACGGCGAAAAACACTCCCTGCTCTTCCTGCCGGACACCGTTGCCGCCGGAACACCGATAAAATAGAGCTGTGGAAGAAAAGGTAAAGGCTGCCTATCTTGCCGACCTTGACTTCTTCCATTCGGAAGCGGATGAGAAGCCGGAAAATGATTATTCGGTTCCCATAGCATATCTTAATATCAAACTCGGCGAATATACCGATGCCATAACCATTGCGGAGGAAGGGCTTAAACGCAGTCAGTTCTGCACCCATCTGCAAGTGCTTCTGGCAGAGGCGTATATGCATGTAGGGCGCAAAGACGAGGCGCGGGAGATATTATTTGATGCGGTGCTTTCAGATGAAGATAACTACAAGGCTTTTAAGTTATTGGGGGTGATCTTTAAGAGTGAAGCCGATAATGACAACGCCATAAAATATCTTCGCGCCGCCTATATGAAAGCCCCGGAAGACACGGAGCTTATTACGTGGCTGGATGATATAGGCGGGCTTGCCAACTTTATGGATAAGAGCGTTGCAGTTGCAGAAGAAGCCGATGATATCTTTGACTATGACGCGGACGATCCCCAATTTGGAATCCCAACGCTTCTTACGAATGCTGAAACAGCTTTAAATGAACTCTCCCGCGAGATAAATAATTATAAACAGCAAGGCAAGACGCTTGATCACTTGATAAGCGATCATAGCGCTACTCTGGCAAAACAAGCCGCAGAGCAAGCGGTGGCGGGAGTCGCGAAGGTGGATTATCCGTCGGGGGATGACGCAATAGATAAAGCCCCCGATATGAGCAATGAGGATATATTAAAGGCGTTGGCGGATGCCAACATAACCCCCGAACCCGAAGAAGAGGCTCTCCCCCCGGAAGCGATTGACTATTCGGATATGCTCTCCGCAACGGAGGAAATAGAATTGGAGAGCGCCGATCCTGCAGCAATTCCAGCAGAGGCGGCGGATTCTGAAGAAGGCGAAGAACCCCTCTCTCTCCAAGACGCATTAAACCTCTCTCTAGACAGACAAGATTTAGAGAGCGATGCCGACAGCGGGATCGCCGCCATTGCAAGGGCGGCGGAAAGTTACGCTGATTTGGATTTGGATTTGACGGCGGAATCCGTAAACGCCGATGTTATAACGGAACCGTCAGAAAGCGCCGCTTTTACAGAATCTGCAGAGAGCGAATCGGAAACCGCCGCAAAAAGAGAAGAAAAACCTGCAATATTGGAATATATCCCGCCGGAAAAGCTCCCTGAAATCCCCCTCCCTCCCACAGACCCAACTGAAGTTGACGAAGGGGGGGGGCAGACGGAAAGTGCGGAAGATGTTCCGGAAGATGAAATAGCCGTAAAACCACCGGAGGATGAAGAAACAGACGAGGGCGACGCTCTTGAAAACCTTGCATCTGCCCTAAACGCTATTCAGGATGAAGATGAGGAGGGAGAGACGGTTCCCCTCTCCGCTCTCTCTGCCATAAATGAGCCGATACCGGAAGATGTGAAGGCGCTTGACGCTCTGCCTAAAGCCCTTGCCGCTTTCGGCGAGGAAGATGAAGCCGCCGAAACTGTCATATCCTCCGAAGGGATCGCAGAAAAAACAGATCAAGCTCCAGACAGCACCGCCCCGTTCATTCCAAGCAACCTTTTGGAGGCTGTCTTAAAAGAGGGCGGGGTGGATATTGAAGAAGTATTTGCCGATGATTCTGAAAAGATAGATACTGCAATACAAAAGAAAGATAATCTTGATGAATAACCTTAACCGTCTTTTAAACGCCCTTTCGGATAGAGATTACGGGAGATATATTATTACATCTCTCTCTGATATAGGCTGGCTTACCGGTTTTACCGGCTCCGCGGCTTATATCGTTTTAGATGGGGTAAAACCAATCTTTATTACCGACAGCCGGTATAGGCTTTATGCCGAAGAACTGTTAGGCTCTGAATGGGAGATTGAAATAGCCAGAAGTTACAGCGAATATCTAACCGAATTAGCAAAAAAACGAAAAAAGATAACAATACAGAGGGGGTGCGTCTATTCAAACTATCTGATTTTATCAGCTCATGGTGCAGAAATTGCGTTGGAAGACGGAACGCTTTCCACTTTAAGGGCGGTTAAGAGCGCTGAAGAGACAGCTGCGGTAAAGGAGCAATACGCCATTGCTGCAAAAGCATTTACGGCATCATTAGAGAGTTTTAAAAGCGGAGAGAGTGAAACGTCTTGGGCGGCGGCGCTTGAATATAATATGAAGAAACTGGGGGTATCCCTGTCTTTTCCCACCATAACCGCTTCGGGAGTCCGCGGGGCGCTTCCGCACGGAGAACCGACCAAAAAGATTATTTCAATAGACGATGCTATTATTGTTGATTTTGGCACAAAAAAACTATACACAAGTGACTATACCCGCTTCCTGTATAACGGGGGAAACGCCAAGACAGGCGAAGTTGCAAAGATAGTTCTGGAAGCATTAAACGCCGCCAAAGAGAAGGTAAAACCGGGGGTTGTTGCCCGCGACATTGATGCCGCGGCAAGAGGAGTAATAGAAAAGTTTGGATATGGAGAGTATTTTTCGCACGGCACGGGGCACGGAGTGGGGGTTGATGTTCATGAGGCCCCAACAATCCGACCGGGAAGCGAAGAGATAATCGTCCAAAATATGATCTTTACTATTGAGCCGGGGATATATCTCCCAAAAGAGTTTGGGGTGCGCCTGGAAGACACTGTCCGCGTCATCGAAAACGGATATGAGGATTTAAGCAGACTTGATGATTATATATATTCTTTTAATAGCTAAGAAGGAGAGTTTATGGCAGTGATAACCCCAAACCAGTTTAAGAAAGGAATCAAAATTGAAATAGACGGCGAACCTTACAGCGTTGTGGAGTATCTGCATATAAAGGTGGGGCGCGGCGGAGCGAATGTCCGCACAAAGGTAAAAAATCTGATCTCCGGGCGGGTGATAGAGCGCACCTATATTTCAGACGAAAAGATTAAACAGCCCGATTTTGAACAAAAACAGATGCAGTATCTTTACAGAGATGCGGATAACTGCTATTTTATGGACAGCGTCTCCTTTGAGCAGTTTGACATTCCGGTTGATGTGGCGGGGGATGCCAAAGACTTTATGGCGGAAAATACCATAGTTACGGTTCAGATATTTAATAAAGCTCCCATAGGGATCACCCTCCCGAACTTTGTGGAACTTCCGGTGGTGGAAACGGACCCTGGCTTAAAAGGCGACACCGTAACAGGCGCCACCAAACCCGCAAAGCTATCCGCCGGCGGAATTGTAAGCGTTCCTCTCTTTATCAACATAGGTGATATAATTAAGGTTGATACCAGGGAAGGGGTGTATATAGAGCGCATAAAACGCGCTGATTAAAGTTAGGAGACTAAATTGGAACTAAAAGATGTTAAAGAGTTGATCCGTTTCTTTGACCGATCCGGTTTAACAGAGATTGAAGTTGAAAGCGGTGAGGAACGCATATATCTGTCCAAAGCCGCAAAATTTTCCCAAGAACACTATACGCCCGTTCCTGCACACTCCAAAGAGGAAGCGGTTGTTGAAGAAAAAGCCGTTGAGCGGAGCGTGAAAGAAGGAAATTATATTGAATCCCCGATGATAGGAACATATTACGCCGCGCCGTCCCAAGGGGCAGCTCCTTTTGTCAAAGCCGGAGATATAGCCGAAAAGGGGCAGACCCTCTGCATAATTGAGGCAATGAAGATAATGAATACCATTGAGGCGGATTACCGTTGCCGCATAGTTGATATTTTAGTGGCAAACGGGGATCCGGTGGAATACGGCCAGCCAATCTTTGTGGTGGAAGCCATATAATGTTCAAAAAAATCCTTATAGCAAATCGCGGCGAGATCGCCCTTAGAATAATAAGGGCTTGCCGAGAGCTGGGGATTCGCAGTATTGCAGTATATTCGGATGTGGACAAGGAATCCCTGCATGTTGCTTTTGCAGACGAGGCGGTCTGCATCGGTCCTGCGGATTCATCAAAAAGCTACCGCAATATAAAAAATATTATTGCCGCCGCCGAAATAGCCCAAGCGGACGCAATACATCCAGGCTACGGCTTTCTGTCAGAGAATTCTGGGTTTGCCAAAGTCTGCGAGGAGTGCGGATTTGCTTTTGTGGGACCGTCTTCGGAGCATATTGAGATCATGGGCAACAAGTCTGCAGCAAAAGAGACCATGCGCTCGCTTGGCATGCCTGTGGTGCCCGGAAGCGACGGGGTTGTAAAAACCCTTGACGAGGCTCTGGATTTTGCCGCTTCCATCGGTTTTCCAGTCATAATTAAGGCAAGCGCTGGCGGAGGCGGGAAGGGAATGAGAGTTGCCAATAATGAAATCTCTTTCCGCAATAACTTTGACCTTGCAAAAGGGGAGGCGGGGCAGGCATTTGGCAATGACGAGGTTTATATTGAAAAATTTATAGAAAACCCCAGGCATATAGAAGTTCAGGTATTTGGAGATCATTACGGGAATGCGGTTCACTTTTTTGAAAGGGAGTGTTCCATTCAGCGGAGGCATCAGAAACTCCTTGAGGAAGCCCCAAGCATCGGTGTAAGCGGGGAATTGCGCAAAAAGATGGGAGAAATCTCCGTAAATGCAGTTAAAACTCTGGGTTATCGCAATGCGGGAACGCTGGAATATTTGGTAGATAAGCACGGCAACTTTTATTTTATGGAGATGAACACCCGCATACAGGTAGAGCACGCCGTAACCGAGATGATCACCGGGGTGGATCTCATTAAGCTCCAGATACGCACCGCGGACGGAGAGAAACTGAAAATTGTGCAAAACGATATTAAACTGTTGGGGCATGCCATAGAGTGCCGTATAAATGCGGAAAATCCCGTTTCTTTCCGACCGTCTCCAGGAAATGTGTCGGAATACTATTCCCCCGGAGGGTATGGGGTTAGGGTTGATTCCAATCTATATACAGGGTATACTGTTTTGCCGTATTACGATTCCATGATAGCAAAGCTGATTGTTATCGGGGAAGACCGAAACGAGGCGATTGCCCGCATGAAACGCTCTCTGGATGAATTTATAGTGCACGGGATAGAAACTTCAATCCCTCTGCATAAGCAGATATTGGAGCATTTTGCCTTTGTTAAAGGCGATCTGAGCACCGATTATATAGATAGGTATTTTTTATGAAAAAGTTAATAGTGTTCAGAAAGGGGACAGGTTACCTTTCTACCTATCCCCCGATATGGCAATCTCGTTCGCTGCTCGCTTCGTCGCATAATTCGCTTCGCTCACGCTCAGCTAGCGATTCAGGTTCGTTGCAGCGGAGTAAATCCGCTTTCGCTCACCATTTGTTATTGCACTTTTTCGGGCAGTATTTGCCTTTGTTAAAGGCGATCTGAGCGCTGATTATATAGGTATTTTTTATGAAAAAGTTATCAATTTTCTTTTGTCTGGCGTTTTTATTAATAAACATAGTCACACCGGCAAGCGAACATACGGATGTTGCCCTCTATCTTCAAGCCTCCCAATATGAAAAGGAAGGGCTTTATAAAGAGGCTCTTGAAGCGTATAATAAATTATTGAAAAAGGAAAAGTCCGCAACAATCTATCTGCGGGTGGCAAATATTGAGTACGCTTTGGGGGATATGAAAGCCGCTTATGAAACTTTAAGCTCAGCCATAAAACATTTCCCGGAGAATGAAGAGCTTGCCTTCCAGATTGGGGCGTTTTGTACGGCGATTGGAGAGGCGAACTCCAGTAATATTGAAGAGGAAACCCGCTGGTATAAGCTGGCCGCTGGTCACTTTGATTCCGCTCTTAAAATAGAACGCTCCGAAACGAATATCCTGGCTGTTGCCATGATTTCAGAACGCTTAAAAGAGTATGAAAAGGCGATAGAGGGCTATACGATCCTTATTGATGAGTTTGACAGATATGAATTTATCCGCTCAAGGGGCGTTCTCTACGCATATACAAATAAAAAGAAAGAAGCGGCAGACGATTTTAAAAAAGCCTATGAGCGCTGGGATGATACCTCTGCTCTGGTTCATCTGGCAGACCTCTATATAAAAGACAACGATACGGATAACGCTACAAAATACCTCCTTATAATTGCGGAAAAGCACCCGGATTATGCCCTGCCGGATCTCTTCCTGGGGGATATTTACAGCTCCAAACAAGATTATGAACGCACAGTCCGCCACTATATGCAAGCCGCCTCCAATATGAAAGGGAGAGCAAAGCAGGCGGTTCTTAAATATGTGGGGGCTATGGCATTTCAAAAGACGGATTATGAAACGGCTCAAACCGCTTACGGGATAGCCCTTGCAGACAATAAGACCGACCCGCAACTATTTTACATGGCAGGGATTTCTGCCGCCGCCATAGATAATAATACTGCCGCCGCTCAAGCGATATTTGACGAAGGATTGCAACTATTCCCGGATTATACTATCCTCCGCCTCCGCAGCGCCATAAATCTTATTATAGCCGAAGAGTATCCTAAAGTTATTGCGGTTCTTGAAAAGATTGACCCCATAGAACGGGATGTTCAATTTTATTTCTTGATGGGCACAGCTTACATAGAAACGAAAAAATATGATGAAGGTGTGGAGATTTTAAAAAAAGGGTTGCAGGATTATCCTGAAAATGTGGAGCTTATGCAAACCCTCGCCTTTAATTTAGCCAACGCTGAAAGGAATGAAGAGTGCATTGAGGTTTTAAAAGATGCTCTTAAGATTGAGCCGGGCTCCGCGTCTCTCCAAAATTTTTTGGGGTATCTTTATGCGGATATGAATATAAATTTAGATGAGGCGGAGATCCTTATTGATAAAGCCTTAGCACAGGAGCCTGAAAACTACGCCTATCTGGACAGCAAGGGGTGGCTGCTCTTCAGAAGAGGGAAGTTAAAGGAAGCTGAAGTTTACATACGCCGGGCGGATACCCTCCACCCAGGGGACCCTGAGATTACAGAACATATTAAGGCGATTGAAGCCGCCAAAAAATAGTGCATAGACTCCTCTTATTTTTTTTAGTGTTCTTGTTTCTTGCTGGGTGCGCGGGGCGCAGTGCAGGAATTTACAGGGTGCCTGTCAGCAAAGATGAGGCGCTGAGAGCGGTTCGCGAAAAATCTCTTTCCTTATGCGAATATAGCGGCAAGGTTCGTATCTCCTATACCGCTGAAGGCGATGAACAGCGTTTCAGCGGCTTATTGAAAAAGAATTGCAGAGGTGATCTTGAGCTTAAAGTGTTGGGGCTCTTCGGGGCGGTTGTAGCGGAAGTCACCCTAAAAAATGGTAAGTATAGGGCGATAAAGGGGGAAGAGGATATCACATCCGACCTTGCTCAGATTATAGGGGCGAGGGAGGTGCGGCTTATGAACTCCGCCCTGACATTTCCGCCGCCGCTGCCGGATCCGACTTACGGTTACAGCACTTTGGGGGGGCTCTCCGTATTTCAGAAAGGTGATCTAACTCTAATCACCGATAATTCTATGAATATTGCCACCATTATCCGCCCTAGAACGATTACCAAGTATGTTTGGGAAAAAAGTCGCCCCAAATCCGCTGCCATGAATTGGGGCAAACAAGAGATTAAACTTGATTTCTACGGGGAGTGGAGATAGAAATCCTATGTTCCGGTTAAAAGGAGCCCGTGCAGTGCGCAAAATACTTGCAAAAATTGTGAAACCCCATGGGAGGGCGTCTTTTCTCTACCATGTATCAGAGCTTTTCCAGAAACCTTCCATTTTGGATGTAGGGTGTGGTAACGATGCGATATTAACTGTTAAAAGAGCCATACCCAGTTTCCATTATACAAGGCTTGACGTGGGAATTTACAATATGAGTAGTTTGATATTGGATGAATTTATAATCGTTACACCTTCAGCTTTTGCCGATAAGATAGGGGAGATGGCAGATCGCTTTGACGTGGTCATATCCGCCCATAACTTGGAGCACTGCTTTGAAAGGGGAAAAACATTCATAAATATACTTAAAGCGCTTAAAAAAGCGGTTTGCTCTATTTTTCATGTCCGTCTGAAAAAAGTATCCATTTCCCAAGCCGACGTGGAACTCTGAATTATTATGACGACAAAACAGATACCGGAACCCCTCCAGATCTTGAGAAACTTAAAAAAATAATTCGTGATGAAGGATGTGATCTTATTTTTGAATCAAAATTTTATAAACCGCCCATAGCTTGGTTGATAGGGTTGCTGTTTGAGCCGTATTCAGTGCTGTTAAAACGGGTGCACTCCTATACTTGGAGCTTCTATGGGTTTGAAAGAATCCTATGGGTGAGAAAACCTTAATTTTATCCCCAGTATCCCCATTAGCATATTGCTTTTTTCTCCTATTTCAAATAATATCCTAGTGACTATATATACTTTATACTTTCGGCGGGATTATGGACACAGAAACCCTATTGGCACAGGCGGGTTCCGGTTGGGATTACAGAACTGGCGCGGTTAGTATGCCGTTATATCAGAGTGCGGTATATAAACATCCGGCTCTGGGCAAAAGCACCGGCTATGACTATACAAGAACTTCAAACCCCACTCGCTTTGTTCTGGAGGAGTTGTTTGCAAAACTGGAACAGGCATCAGGAGCATACGCTTTTTCCAGCGGTTTGGCGGCGCTTGATGCGGTTTTCCGTGCACTCTTTCAACCCCCTGACAATAAATCTTTAGCAAAAAGAGAGAGGCTTATTATATCGGAGGATCTTTATGGCGGCACTTTCCGTTTATTGGAAAACTTTTTCCCCCATATTGAGACGGATTATGCGGACACTTCCGACAAAAAAGTTATGGAGGAAAAGGGTGCAAAACCTTTTTCGGCGATCTTCGCGGAGATTCCTACCAACCCACTCTTAAAAGTATGCGATATCCCCTATCTATCAGCGCTTGCCCATAAAAATAGCGCCAAACTTATAATAGACAACACTTTTCTTACCTCCGTCAATCTCTGCCCGATAGAATTGGGGGCGGACATATCCGTCTACAGCGCCACAAAATATTTGGGCGGGCATAACGATCTTCTGGCAGGTTTTGCGGCGGCCAAGGATGCGGTGGTAGCCGAAAAATTAAAATATATCCAGAATGCGGCGGGGGCGGTTCTAAATCCGTTTGAATCCTGGTTGCTCCTAAGAAGCCTGAAAAGTCTCTCGGTGCGGATGGAGCGTCAGACGGAAAACTCTCGGAAGATAGCGGAATATCTGACAGGGCATACTGCGGTGGCTAAGGTGTATTACCCCGGTTTAAAAGACGCTCCGGGTTATTCTCTCCTTGCCGCCCAATCCAAGTCAGCGGGGGCAATTGTTTCCTTTGAGCTTAAAAGAGCGGAAGCTCTTCCTAAAGTTCTTGAAAAGGTAAAGGTATTTAGTTTTGCGGAAAGCCTGGGAGGAACGGAATCGCTTATCACCTTTCCAAAACTCCAAACCCATGCGGATATGGGGGAAGAACTCCTTGAAAAACTGGGGATAAATGACAGATTTCTCCGCCTTTCCGTGGGTCTTGAAGCATCTGATGATCTTTTAAGCGATCTTGAACAGGCCTTAAGGTGAATTATGGCGCAGATTAACGGAGAATACTTTCATATAAGCGAACCTTTAACTGTCGCGGTATTTTTGGAAGAGAGAAATATCAATAGAGATACGGTTGCGGTGGAACTGAACGGGGAGATACTGCCTAAAGATTCTTTTGGAACGGTTTATATAAAAGACTCTGATACTGTGGAAATAGTAAATTTCGTATGCGGCGGGTAATTATAAGTGCGCCGGGTGAGGCAGATAAACTTAAAACGCTGACGGACTTCTTAAAAACCCTCCCAACTCTGGCAGTGGCATTTTCCGGCGGAACAGATTCCGCCTTCCTCCTTAAAATCGCAAAGGGTGCCATTGGCGGAAGGGTAGTGGCAATTACAGCCCGCTCGCTTCTCTTTCCGGAGCGGGAAGTTGAGGCGGCGCAATCTTTTTGCAGGGAACAAGGGGTGGAGCATATACTCATCCGCACAGAAGAGTTGCATGAAGGAAACTTTGCCGATAACCCGCACAACAGGTGCTATCTTTGCAAAAAAGCCCTCTTTGCAAAGGTTAGGAGTGCGGCGGAGGAACTCTGCATAACAGATATCGCCGAAGGCTCCAATGCGGACGATATCTTGGACTATAGACCGGGTCTTGAAGCGGTTAAGGAAGACGGAATACTTAGTCCGCTGAAGGCGGCGGGGCTCACAAAAGGTGAAATCCGCCGGCTCTCCCGCCAACTTAACCTCTCCACTTGGGATAAACCCGCTTTTGCCTGCCTCGCGTCCCGTTTCCCCTACGGGGAGAGAATCACAACGGAGGCGCTCTCCAAAGTGGAGGCGGCGGAGCAATATATATTTGATTTAGGGGTGCGTCAAGTGAGGGTGCGCTGCCATAGGGACACGGCGCGTATAGAGACCGATGAAAACGGTTTTGCCGTTTTAACAGAGAGCGCCGTCAGAGATAAAGTGGTTTCCAAATTTAAAGCCCTCGGCTTTACCTATGTATCCCTGGATTTGCAAGGCTACCGCATGGGCAGCATGAATGAAAACTTTAGATAATTAACTATCCGTCTCCGTAAAGTTGAAGTTGATTATTTAAACACAAAGGGTTATAAAATTTAAATAGAGACAAAAACTAATACGAAGAGTTGTTGCAATATGAAGCTAGAGTTTATAAAACGGGAAAAATTGAAAGAGAAGCCGATTGATGAAAGCAACCTAGGCTTTGGGCGAATATTTACCGACCACATGCTGCTTATGAAACGCAGCAGGGAAAAAGGTTGGTTTTATGCGGCGATAGAACCCTACGGGGATCTTGTTCTCTCCCCTGCCGCCCTTGTTCTCCACTATGCACAGGAGGTATTTGAAGGGTTAAAGGCTTACCGTTCTCCTGACGGTCGTTTTCTTCTCTTCCGCCCATGGGACAATGTGAAACGAATGACTCTTTCCGCAGAACGTATGAGTATGCGGGCGTTTGATGCGGATTTTCTTTTAAATTCCCTATATGAGCTTATAAAGATAGAGAAGGAGTGGATACCGAAAGCGCCCGGCACATCCCTCTATATCCGCCCCGCCTATATCGGGATTGATCCCTATGTGGGGATAGCCTCCGCGGAGGACTACTATCTCTATATTATCCTCTCTCCGGTTGGCGCTTATTACGCAAAAGGGCTCGCCCCAGTGGATATATATATTGAAACAGAATATGCGCGCTCCGTCAGAGGAGGAACCGGGAATCATAAAACCGGTGCTAATTATGCCATAAGCCTAAAAGCAAGCGAGTTGGCACATGAGAACGGCTTCAGTCAGGTTCTCTGGCTTGACGGGCGGGAAAACAGATATATTGAAGAAGTCGGCAGCATGAACATATTCTTTAAGATAGCCGGAGAACTTATTACCCCGTCCTTGGGGGGAACTATCCTATCGGGGATCACAAGAGATTCTATCATAACTCTGGCAAAAGATATGGGAGTAAAGGTAGCTGAACGACCTATCAGCATTGATGAATTATATGATGCCTATAAAAAGGGATCCCTTGAGGAAGCCTTCGGCAGCGGCACCGCTTGCGTTGTAAGCCCCGTGGGGAAACTCGTCTGGGGGGGTAGGGAGATCATACCGGGAGACGGGGGGATGGGAGAACTCACAAAGAAATTCTATGATACCCTAACCGGAATTCAGCTCGGGATAATTGAAGATAAATTCGGATGGGTAAAAGAGATAGAATAAAGGACTATATGACACAAACTAAACGCTTCCGAATATCGGGGATTGGGCGCTAGAACCGCCGGAACCCTTTCAGGCGGAAAGTTATGGTATGGCATTTTGGAGAGATATAATCCGAAAAGTGCAAGTGCGGTTATAAGGGTAAGGAGAAATCCTACTACATCCAACACAAAGTAGACGGGAAATTTAAACTTGCCTTTGCGTCCAAAAACCTCGCTGAAGCCCGAGAACTGGACGCCATGTATAAGTATGAGATGAGCGTCCAAAAACAGTTACATCTCTCTTTCCCCACCTACTTGGATAAGTATTTTCTCCCCCACTATATGCTGAATACCTCAGCTAAAAGCTATTTATACCTGATTAAGCGTTTCCGCAAGGTTTTTGAGGATATGTATTTGGATAAAATCAAGTCGTCCTTAATAGAACAGACCATAATAGAGCTTTCCGCAGGGAGAAAAGCGTCATATTTTAACGCACACATAGAGATGGTGCGCCGGATCTTTCAATATGCCGTATTCTTTTTTCGAATATTAAAACTTTTGTATTGCCCTGTTCAGAGCGGGTTTCTGCTCTTTTAAGGTGTCGCTTTAAACTTCCTTTTTTATAGACAGCTTTTTAGGAACATTTTGAAAAAAATGCTTGCAACAAAAAAGGTTAATTAGTATGGTAAATAAAGTTAATTTCGGGTTTTTATGGGTTGGGTGCTTTTAACGATTTTTCTGATCATTATTTAATGAACGTTTTCTCTAAACATATACTAATACTTAATTAATTAAGTATCATATGTTATTGGTAACATTGAGTTAATCGTAATTATTAGTTTTATTGAAGAAATTTTCTATTTTATCTTGCATTTAAGTTTGAAAGATAATAGATACAAGCTGCTTTAAGGTATCGAATATTTTAATGGGCGGTATATTATGCCAGAGAATAGAGAGAAACCGCTCTTATCTTCCAAACTTGATATTGTTTTCAAGTCTTTAATGGCAGACCCTAAAAGACCGGAGCTTATCAGAGATTTTTTACAAGCGGTAACCGACCTTCCAAGCGAGGAATATGAAAAGATAGAATTTCCTGATACTCACCTTCTGCCGGTATTTCCTGAACTGAAGTTGGAAGTTATGGATATTAGGGCAATAATGAAATCGGGTATAGAAGCCGATGTGGAGATACAGTTATTTCCGCAGGAAGGGATAAGAGAACGTTTTTTACTGTATCTGATAAGGCCTCTCATATTACAGTTGGAGAAGGGGAGCTCTTACAAGTTTTTGAAGAAGGTTATTTTGATAGTGATAACCGATTTTATTTTATTGAAGGAAGAAGAATAATGTATTAACCATTATCTATTGAAAAACAGAGCGAGCGGGAGTATATTTATAGATAAGTTGGAGCTGATAATTTTGGGACTTTCGAAGTTAAAGAGGTCGGGTGTTTCGGGCAAATTACGATTAATTCCATTTTTAAGTCATTATGTATA
>JAITJJ010000197.1 GCA_031278965.1 Deferribacteraceae bacterium | reverse complement strand
TTGCCGGGCTTACCGTTGACTACTACAGCGAAAGCACCCCCGGCATGTATACAAATAAAGGCAAAACCCATCATAACCTTCTCTATGACCGCGGAAGCGTTGTCAAAGATCGGCACATGGCGGTGCGCGCTCTGGTTTCATCGTCTACTGATTCCGAAGTTTATTACAACTCCCTCCGCCGTTTCCGGCAACGCGGCATAGACGACGCCGCGTTTGTCCATGACAACGAGCTCTACAGCGATTCCTTTGTTACCAACAGCTTTGCTCTGGGCGGGGACGACAACGCCGTCTTAAAAAACAACAAAATTTTCGGCATGGGCTATCACCCGATAGGGATAGGTTGGGGACGGAACTTTCTTGCCAAAGACAACTTCATCTATATTTGGTGCTTTGCGCCTGTACAGCGCAGCGACGAATATTCCCGCAAATCCTCTGTTGCCGGAATGCGCTTTACAAATTTTGAGAGCAGCCCCGCCGAGAATATGATCTATGAAGGGAATACAATCGTATTGAAAGCTACGAATAACTGCACTATGGCGCGCGGTATCTGGACAGCTAACAGCTCGGACGACAAAAATATTATTTACAGGCACAACACCGTAAAAACAGAGGCAATGCCCGGAAACCTGGGAGTTACAGAGCATCCGTGGGATCACCATTTAATATACTACAACGGGGATGTAAACAACGCCATTGCCCCCGTTACGGTTCAGGGCGGCGGCTCGACATCTCTGATCATTCCCGACACCACGGTTTTTGAGGATAACCGCTTTATAAGCAACGTCAGCCATATAATAATAGGGGAGGGTTACGGGATCGGAAGCGGGGTCCGTTTTTACCGCAACACTTTGGAAAAGATAGGGCGCGACAGCGATCATAAATTCTTTTATCCCGTCCGCATCGGTTTCTGGTATTGGAACACCTTTCAAAACCGCATTATAGATTCAATACTCGTCAACCTTGCAGAGGAAGAGATAAAACCGCACTTTTACGGAGGCAGCGGCAATATGGAAATATCCTACGGCAAAAGAAAAACTTTTCTCTTTTCAGACGGTAGCGGAAATCCTGTCACTAATAGATCCGTTACTCTTAATATGCCGGAAGGCGGTATTTCGCAAACGGAGTTAACGGATGCCGAAGGGAAAGCGTCTTTTGATATACTCTCTGTGATGTATTACAAATACGGCGACGGCAAAGACGGCGGCTACAGTTTTAAGAACGGGAATATTGATTACAGCAGCTATATCTTCAGCGCATCCGGCTATAAACCGTATACATGGATGCCGTCAGATTCCGAAACTCTGAGCCTTCAAAGCGAATGAACGCCGGGCAATAATCTGCCCGTATTTTGGACTTTTAAACAACCTAAACAGTCCGGGGAATTCCCAGAGTTTTCGCGGCTTGCAAAACTGCATCCTCTATCTTATCATAGGTGACGAAGGTTTTTATCCCCATACCATTTAATTTTGCCTTAGGATTTTCGCCTATTCTCATGGAGAGCACGCAACTGCACCCGCTTATGGCGTTCATAATGAAATCCATCTTATCCGCCTGATCGTCACAACCGGCCTTGCCGTTACAGTATTTATAAACGCTCCTCTTTTCTTTAAAGCGAACTTCAGAGTTTTTATATTCGTAAATATAAAATTCTTCCGCGTGTCCGAAGTGCTGGTCTACCAGAATCCCCCCTTTGGAGGAAACGGCAAATAAGAGGGAGTGAGCGCCTTCGCTAATGCTTGAGGCGCTCTTTTCCTCCGTTAGCTCCGTTTCCCAGAAAGTCCGGGAGAGATCGTTATCCAGAGTGCCTACTGCGTCCGCCCGGCACTGCCTGCAGTGATACATCTGCGGGAGGATTGCGGAGCACGCTTTCCGTATCTCCTGAATCTCCATATTGCTTACGAGGGGAGCGTTTTCAAAAGCACTCCCGCAGACAGGGATCAATTGCATTATATTTCCCAAATCCGCCCCCAACCCCTTCGCCTTATCCGCAACTTCAGAGATATGAGTGTCGTTTATCCCTTTCAGCATAACAGTATTTATCTTACAGGTTATCCCAAGCGCTTTAAGGCGACTTACTCCCGCAAATTGGTTTGCCATAAGGAGCGCCGCTCCTGCCTCCCCGCTGTAGCTAACCCCCATGAGGCTTATATTTTCATAGATCTTTGCGCCTATGGCAGGTTCCACGGCATTTATTGTCACCGTAACGTGGGATACCCCCAATTTTGCAAGATCATCTGCATAATACGGAAGAAGCAGTCCGTTGGTTGACACGCAGAATATAGCATTAGGATCCGCCTCTCTGATTAGGGTTAAGGTTTCCTTGGTTTTCTTAAAATCCGCCAGAGCATCACCCGGTCCTGCTATCCCAACCACCGTAAGGTTATCCAGCCTTGCTTTAGCGTAGAGATACTTCTCAAGAGCCTCCTCCGGCGTGATAATGCGGGAAGCTGTACCCGGCCTGCTCTCATTGGGGCAGTCAAATTTGCGGACACAGTAATTGCACTTTATATTGCAGTTGGGCGCCACCGGAAGGTGTATGCGGGCATAGTCGGAACCGCACCCGTTAAAACAGGGGTGACGTTTGTTGACGGCTGACAGGTTTGGGGCTGATTCACGGCAACCTTGAATTTTTGCTAGCACTGTCTCCCCATTCTCAGCGGAGGATTTAGGGGAATTCGGATAAAATTTTTGGTACAGTTCGTTTCTGAAGGTATGTTCCGTTACGCTTAAAAGGGCGTTGGTTATCCGATCAAGCAAGATCAGGCTTCCGTCATAACCGAGGGTTCTTACCCGCTGCCCGCCCACATGGTCGTGAATGGGGAAGGCGCAGCGCACCAACGGCAAATGGTATTTTTCCTCCATACGCCTCCCGTCAGAACTCCCTATAAGGAGGTTTACCCCCGCAATTTTCAGAGAGTCTTCAATATCCCCGAAATCTGTTTCATCAAAGATTAACCCCTCTTCTTCCAGATGGAACCCTCTGCTCTCCTCTAATTCCCGGCGGATTGCGGGGATTAAGGCTTTACACTCTGAACCTGTGGCAGCAAGGGCTGTAAAAGAACCGTTTTCAGTTAAAAGGCGGCAGACAGAATAAACAAAATCCGGCTCTCCGAACACAGCGCAACGCGCTTCGGAGTTGTATTTATGGGAATCCGCCATGGCATCCAGATAACGCCCGCGCTCTTTTCTGAGGCGGTCAGTCACTCTTCCCCCAGCCTCTATAAGAGCGGATATAAATGCATCCGTATCCCTAAGCCCCACGGGGAGATTTAGACGTTTCAGCGGCACTCCGAAATTCTTTTCCAAATATAAACCGGCGGAGAGTTCATCTCTTATAAAAGGAGTGAGCTCTAGAGTAAGTTTTGCGCCTGACATACGGGAGATTTCATCTATAGCTGTTCCGTATTTTGAAAGGCGGCTGTAATATCTTTCAAATTCGCCGTCCAGATTTTCAGACAGGTCTGTAATGAGCATATAATCAAGCCCTGTTTCCTTTAGAATATCTTTTATAAAACGTATATCCGCAGGGCTTAAGATACCGGTTATAATATTAATCTTACCGCTTTTCGGAGACGGGAGAACGGTTTGCTCCACGATAGCCCGCTGTGCCTTGAAAAAACCTTCATATTGACTGCCTGCATAACCGGCGGCGGATACGGTAATTATTTTGGTCTTAATATCCCCCCTCTCCGAGAGATAATCCTGAACCATCTTATCTATATCTTCGCCGATGGTTTCCGCAAGGCAGGTGGTGGATATCCCTATAACTTCCGGGTTATAGAGCTTTATAAGGTTATCGAGCCCTTTTATAAGGTTGGCTTCCCCGCCGAATACAGTTCCGTTCTCCGTAAGGGACGATGATGCGATATCCACGGGTTCGTTATAGTGGGTTGCCATATGGCGGCGGATATAAGTGGCACACCCCTGCGAGCCGTGAAGGATATTCATTGCCCCTCTAACTCCGCAGAAAGCGGTAACGCTCCCCATAGGCATACACATTTTACACGGGTTTACGCTTAGATCTTTAAGTGCGTCACACATGAATTCATTTCCCCTTAAATTATGCAAAAGCCTCTTGAGAGAGATAGCCCCACACAGGGCTGTTCATGGATAGGTGTATCTCTTTTGTAAAGCATCTAACCCCGGCATAACCCGCCAACGGGTGTTTGCGCTCGTGGTTGTGGTCACAGAAAGCTATTCCAAGTTTATAGGCAAGGGGACGTTCTTTAACGCCGCCCACCAATATATCCGCCCCTTTCTCTTTCATAAACGTTTCAAGCTCCGCAGGATTTGCATCATCCAAGATTACGGCGTTATCTCCCACCAGACCTGCAAGGATTGCATAATCTTCGGCTTGCCCTGTCTGGGTTCCCACCACGACAGTTTTTATCCCCATGGAAGCAAACTGGCGAACTAAAGAGATTGCCTTAAAACCGCCTCCCACATATACCGCCGCCCGCTTTCCCTCAAGATATGGGCGATACGCCGCGTTAAACGGAATAAGCGCTTCTTCTTCCTCTTTTATAAACGCTTCAGCCCGCTTCACCGCTTCTTCGTTTTGCAGAGCTTCCGCTGAGCGAAGAAGGGCGGAGGATGTATCCTCCATACCGAAAAAACTAACTTTAATATATGGGATTCCAAACTCTTCTTCCATCCGTTTGGCAAGGTAGGTCATAGAGCCCGCACATTGAACTATATTTAAGGCGGCACTCGGAGCTTTAAGCAACCTCTCATAGCTGGAATCCCCCGTAATAACAGACTTAACAGGTATTCCCAACTTCCTGAAATAGCTTTCTATGATCCATATCTCCCCCGCAAGGTTAAAATCCCCCAAGATATTAACCCCTTGCCGAAAAGATACTCCCGCCCCGTTTGATATAATTTTCATAATAGCTTCACACGCCAAGCGGTAACCAAGTGATTTATTGCCGGAAAACCCGGCGGACTTTACTGGGATAACCCGAATCTTATGGCGCTTCTCCGCTTCTCTGCAAACAGCTTCCACATCGTCCCCTATAACCCCCACAATACAGGTGGCATATATAAATATCAATTTCGGATTATATAATGCAGCAGCCTCGTCCACCGCCCTGGTCAGCTTCTCCGCTCCGCCGAAGATAACATCTCTTTCTGCAAGATCTGTGGAAAAGCTGTTGCGGAACAGAGAACTCCCCCCAGTGAGGCTTCCCCTTATATCCCAAGTATAGCTTGCACACCCGATAGGGCCGTGAACGATATGCACCGCATCCGTAATAGGATTTAGAACAACTCTTGCACCGGAGTAAACACACGCCCTCTGACTTACGGCGCCGGAAACGCTGTTTTTTTCACAGCATATGCTGCCGCCGCTTTTGCCGTAGGCGATGGACTCTTTTCGGTCGTCCAGAATATCGGACTTAATATCAGTGTTTGGGCGGCTGGCGATTGTCATGGCTACATTACCGCTTCAAGATCTTCGTCTGCCGCATCCCTATCCTGCCTGTCCATAAGGGCGCAGGTTATCTTTTCTGCAAGACGGAGCGCCCCAGCATAACCCAGCATCGGGAAATAGGAGTGGACATAACGATCAAGGATAGGAAAACCCGCCCGCACAAACGGAATATCTTCAGCTTTAGCAATCTGCTTGCCGTAGGAAGTTCCGATCAGAAGATCAATACTGTCATTTTTTATCCATTGGTGCAGTTCAAAGAGATCCGCGGGGGCTTTGGCTTTGCAATCCGTTCTCCCGTATTTTTTAAAAAGCGCGTCCGCCTTTCTTTTGAAAGCATCCCCTGGAGTGCCGGTAATAACATATTTGGGGATCATCCCCATCTCTAACAATAGGCTCGTAAGCCCTAAAACCGTGTCCGGATCTCCGAATACGGCGACGCTCTTGTCAGAGAGGTAAAAGTGGGAATCAAGAATTACATCCAAAAGCTGCCCCCGCTCCTCCTCAAGTTCATAGGGCACTTCATTTTTTGCCCAACGGGAGAGTTTCATTAAAAAGAGATCCGTATTCTCTATACCGAGTGGGAGCGGAAGTGTAGTATAGGCAACCCCGCACTTTCTAAGGAGGATATTGGCAGGTTCCTCGCTTGTAAGCTCGCCTAATGCAAAAACACGGTTGCAGTCCCCCAGACTTTCTATCTCTGGTATACCGGTTCCCCCTTTGGGATACATGGAATAGTTTCCGGTCATGGGGGCATCCATAACCATACTTGTATCGGGGAAGAGGATAATCGAAGCGCCGATGAGCTTGGCAATCCTCTTTAATTCCCGCATATCGCCAGGGTTTACAAATCCGGGGAAAATTCCTGCCTTCCCGTTGGATCTCCCGCTCTTTTTGCTAAGGTAGTTTATAAACCCCGACATCATATTAAAATAACCGTTGATATGGCTTCCCACATAACTTGGGGTGTTGGCATGAACTACATACTTCCCGTCCGGTATCTCCATATCTTGAATATACGCATTCATATCGTCTCCTATGGTTTCGGAGAGGCAGGTGGTATGAACGGCGATAATATCGGGTTTGTAAATATCAAAAACATTTTTTACGGATGTGCGGATGTTGGCGCCTCCGCCGAAAACAGACGCTCCTTCCGTAAAAGAGCTTGTGGATGCTATGGCGGGCTCTTTAAAGTGTCTGCTTAAAAATGTTCTGTGATAGCTTGCGCATCCTTGCGAGCCGTGACTGTGAGGCATACACCTATGCACGCCTAAAGCGGCATATAGCGCGCCCACCGGTTGACAGGTTTTGCAAGGGTTAATCCTAAGAGCTTCCCTCTCTATTATAATTGACGGTGTCAGATCAAGCATCATCCCCTCCTTCCACTAATGCCCCTTCCAGAACGGGTTCATTTTTCCAAGGAG
>JAITJJ010000167.1 GCA_031278965.1 Deferribacteraceae bacterium | reverse complement strand
GATAAAGAAGATATTCGGTTTTTGCAAAGAGTTATACCGAATTCAGACAGAAGAAAAAACGAAAACATCCCCATTTTTTCACTTTATAGGATTATCCTAACAAATATGAGGATAAATTTTCCTTATGTTGAACTTAATACAAAAAAATGGGGTAACGCGAGAAATAAATCTATTTGACAAAGCCTACAGTATATAATAAGTTATCTCTCGCAATTTTAGGCGCGTAGCTCAGTGGTAGAGCACTGCGTTGACGTCGCAGGAGTCGGCGGTTCAATCCCGCCCGCGCCTATCGCGATTTTTAAGCGGCGTCTCAATCTTTTACATGCTTTAAATGCTTTTGTGCGCCAGTTCAAGTATCTTCCTCATCTCACGGGCATTTATCTGACCGGGCGCAAGTGCTTCCACCGCGGCGGCATAAACGGCGGCAGAGCCGATATGCTCGGCGGCAAACCTTGTTATAATCCCTCTCTCTGACATAGATATTGCTATATACGGCTTTTCGGCATAGTTTTTACGGAATTCCAAACACGCGTTAATTAAGGTTAAAACATCTCTCTCAACTCTGGGCATTACCGCTATTTTGGCAATATCTCCCACATTTTGAAGTTGCCTGAACCGATTTATAATATCCTCCTTGGGCGGGGTTTTTTCAAAATCGTGACTGGAGGCTATCACCTTTACTCCTCTTTTATTGGCATAAGCCGTAACCTCCCTCATAGCCTCCCCAAGCGTAAAGTATTCAAGATCTATAAGTTCTATCTCCCCCGTATCCGCGGCGGATTTGTTGAGGGCGATATATCCCTCTAAGTCAACTCCGCCGCCACCCCCTTCGCTTCGCGTTCTATAGGTGAATAGGAGCGGCTTTTTTATCTTCCGAATTAAACTTTTTATATCCGCCGATTCTATCTCCGCAAATTGATCCGCCCTCCATTCAAGGACATCATAACACTCCGCAATTTCAACGTTCCGCAGGAGTTCCGCTTTATCTCTCCCGCTGACGGACACAAATAGCTTAGGTTTTCCGCTTCCGGCTATTTTATCTCTCATATTACCTACCACCTTCCAAAAGCGGATATATGCGGCTTTTTACAAAATCCATCGGGAAAGAAAGCTCAGTCCATATCTGAAACTGCTCCGCTCCCTGATATAAAAGCATCTCCACGCCATTCACCGTTACACACCCCGCACTCTCCGCCATTTCCAACAGTTTGGTTCTTATCGGATTATAAACAGAATCAAAGACGATTAAGCCTTTATGAAAAACCGATCGTTCCGCAATTACGGAGCTATTTTCATTCGGCTTCATACCTACGCTTGTGGCGTTGGTGAACACATCCGCCGAGGATATTTCACCGTAAAAGCGCTGTTTATCCCCTATGTCGCAGACTGCAATCTTGGTATGCAAACACCCTTTTAACCGTGTGGCAAGCTCAACGGCTTCGGAAAAGTTGGGGCTTTCTCTCCTGTTAAATACAGCTATCTCTTTAGCGCCACTTAAAGCCGCCTGAGCTATGATCGCCTTTCCCGCCCCGCCGGAGCCGGCTACCACCAATTTAGCCCCTTTTATCTCAACCCCTCTGCTTCTTAACGCCCCGACATACCCCAAACCGTCTGTGTTATGACCTATCAACCTGCCGTCAAGGTGGTTTACGGTATTCACTGCACCTGTTAATTCAGAGGTGTCGGAGATTTCATCCAAATATCGGATTATGTTCTGCTTATGGGGCATGGATACGCCCGCCCCTTTTATGCCGAGGGCTCTTACCCCTAAAATCGCATTTTGGAGGGAGTTGGGGGGAACATCAAAGGCGGTATAAAAAAAGGGGAGTGCGGTTTTTTCAAAGGCAGTGTTATGAATCAGCGGGGATAGGCTATGCTTTGCGGGATAAGCCAGAAGGCAGACAATATCTTTCACGGAAACCGTTCTCTTCTCCCCTGCTGTGTTGCTTTTATCCATTCTGTGCCACTAAAATTCCGATTTTAGACGGTTGAAATATCCGAATTTTAGGCCTTTACGCTTCTTTTTCCATAGTTTCATAGCGTTTTTTAAGCCCAGAATCTCATCTTGAGGAAGTTTTAATCTGTTTTCAAGTAGTTTAGGATCAATATTAAGATTCCGCATCTGTATAAGGCTTATTCTATGTTTCCCTAAAAAATCACCCGTCTTTTCAGCTTCGCTTTTCCTATCTGTCAAACCCGGATAAGTCAGGAGGTTTAAGGATATGTATATCCCGCTCTTTTCTGCAATTTCTATACTCTTAACCACATCGGAAAGGGTATAGTTTTGCGGTCTGTAATATGCATTATACACACTTTCATTTACGCTGATAAGGCTTACGCGGATGCTGTCTATCCCAGCATCTATGAGTTTTGCCAGATTGTCCGGCTTGCTGCAGTTTGAGTTGAAATTTATAGTAAGCTCTGAAAACCGTTTGCGGATGAGCTTTACAGCTTTGGCAATCACATCCGCGCAGAGGATCGGATCGCCCTCGCACCCCTGCCCAAAGCTGATGATAGGGTGTTCTGTACTCTCTGCGTGATTAATGGCAACTTCGGCTATCTCCTCTGGTGTGGGAGTAAAATTTATACGGGACTGGGGGGCGGGGCAGCACTCCGCGGGTTGTTTGGAGATACACCCGATACAATTGCTGTTGCAGGTGGGGGAGGTTGGTATAGGGCACTCCCAGCGGGGATAAAAAACATTCTTCGCCGCGGTGCAATGGTAAACCAGAGCGCACTTTGCAAGCTGTTTATAAAGCCTGTTGTCGGGGTATCTTTCCAGATATTTTTCCGCCCTGGGACGGAAGTTATCGGAATAGTCGTATAGGGCGGGATTCCAGCGGGAATCATCATCAATTTTAAGGGCGGGAACCATAAACTTTCCATTCAGCCACCCCGCAGGGGTATATGCATAAAGCGGAAGGAAGGTTGAAGCTGTCCTTATATAAGAAGGGGTGTGCAAGCGGAGGTAACCGGGGGGGAGGAATACGCTTACCGCATAGCCGTCCGCCGCTTCAAAACGGGCTTTAGCTTCGTTATAACCTGAAGGACGGCTATCGGGGATAAAATAAAGCCGTGAATTTTCAGGCAAGTCAATAAGCTCGCCGGAATATGGCAAAAACTCATATCCGCCGCTTTTAACGGACATCTTTAAGAAAGAGTGATCGTAAATATTCCCGCTCTTATCCGCATAGAGCATCGCCGGGGTATTCATTGTGGGAGAGGGCGGAAAGAATCAGCGGTATAAGATGAAACCAAATACTTGCGGATTTTTTTCCGTAACTGTGTAACAGTCAAACACACCCGGATCCATACCGGGGGAGATATTGTCTTTAGCCGCAGTTCCAGTTGTTGAAATAAAAGTAACCCCCAATCCTGTAGCTAAATCTTGATTGTCTATCATAACCTCTGAAAAGCAAGTAAACTCCACAGGATAATTATCGTGCTTGGCGCAGATCATGGAACCGTCCTCCCCGGTCGGATCAAAGGCAAAAGATTTCTTTTTGTTGATACACGGGCGGATAGTCAAGTTATCACTACTCCCCTGAACTGTTATATCTTCGGCGGAGATAAGATCAAGCTCAAAAAAGGGTTGTAAATTATAGCTCTTGGTAACGTTGTCATACTCAAGCTCGCCGATATTCCCTTTGGCGGTCAGAGTCATAATTGTGGCAACGGCAGTGCGGAGTTTAGCCATTTTATTTACTTCAGCCCTTATGGATGCGGTGTCTAAAAGCTCTTTCCCTTTATATACCATGGCGGATATAAGCCCTATAAGGAGGAATACTACAGCAAGCTCTATAAGATTAAACCCTCTTTTCATAAAACCTCCTTATCACTTAAAGACCAGATAGCCGTATGCGGGGAAAACTCCCAATCCGTCTGTTGAATTCACATCATCACAGTTAAAGGTTTTGTTGTCGCTGTCAAAATTACTTTTATATGCATTAGGCACTTCCTTTACAAGCCCGAACCCGTTCTTATCCGTGAGGCTCTGATCATCCATAAGTACCTCTAAATTGCACATAATATCATAGAGCAGCTTCGGGTGATAGGCACAGATATAGTTTGGAGAATCCTTCTTTGTTATGTAATAACCCAACTCATCAGTTTTGGTGGCGCATAGAGCAACACTCCAGTTGTCAGTATATTGAACCTTGACAGAGTTTTCATCCAGAAGCCCGTTGTCAAAGAATTGGGCATAGTCAAAAATGGTATTAGTGTTGTTATCAAGAGTGTCATAGGTTTTATTGTCCTTAAAGGTTATGGCACGATAGCTGCCGTTGTATTTTGCCATTAAGGCAAAAACAGCACTGCGTATCTTATCCACCTTGTGCACTTCTGATTTATAATAGGAAGCGTGGAGCAGACTCTTGCCTTTCAGCACCATTCCGGCAACAATCCCTACTATAAGGAGAACTACAGCAAGCTCCACCAGATTAAACGCTTTTTTCATAAAACTCCCTCACCCGTAGCTAATAATTTTATAACTAATCTATAGTAAAGTCAAAGAAAAAGGAGATTAAGGGCTTAAAAAGTCTCCGTGGGAGATGAAAACTCTGGATAGATTTTACAAAGGAGATTCCCCTATTTTGCTTGCAAGAAAGTATAATTATTGGTTATAGTTTTCTTAGGAGGCGGATATGGAACTTAACAAAGCCTTTAAGCTGATAAACCACCTTGCAAACAACCGCTCTGTTACCTCAAAGTCTATTCAGGAAGCGTTTGCTTCCGAGATTGATATTCGCACAGCCCAGAGATATAAGGGCGTGCTGGAGAGCTATCCGGAGCATATCGCGGTTAATTCTGACGGAAGCCTTACTTTGCGAGATAATTCATGTTTCCGCAAACTCATATTGGAGAAGGTGCCGCCCGCCATCACTTTTAATGCGGAACAGATTAACAGCGCTCCGGCGGACGGAAAAAAGATCGTCGTTAAAAGCGGATCTTTTACCCCCTACGAAACGGTGCGCCCCATCTTAAACACCCTTTTGGAATACGTTCAGGAGCAGGAGATTGAGATCGCCTATAAAAAGAAGGTGTTTGCCGTAAAGCCATATCTTATTGTTCTTGAAAACGGATTTTGGAGTTTGAAAGGGATATGTGAAGCAAAAAAAGAGGTGATGAGTTTTAAGTTAAACCGCATAAAAAAAGTATCTCCCCTCTCGCCGCCCCGTTTTTTTAAGAGCGAAAACAGTGTTATTGAGGGGATAATTAATCAGCCTCTGAAAAGTGTTGAAGCGGCGGTTCTTATAGACGTAGACGTTGCAGATTATTTTAAGGACAGAGATATTTTTATCTCTCAAAAGTTGGCAGAAGAGAAGCAGGATGGGAGCATAAAGCTCACTTTCTCCGCGGCGGACAAGTTGGATTTTATCTTGCAGGCTGCACCTTGGGCTTGTTTTATAAAAGTTTTGTCGCCGAAAAAATATCGGAACGCTTTTGCAAACTATCTGAAGATCGCTTTAAAAAAGAATTCATAATTTGTTTGAATGAAGCGTTATAACGATCTTAAATCGTTTCTTTTTGAGAGATACGGCGTCAAAATGGTGAAAATATCTCTGGACGGCGGCTTTACCTGTCCCAACCGAGATGGTTCAATCGGTTGGGGCGGCTGTATTTTTTGCGATGAACGGGGTGCCAGGGAAAAAGAACCGGATGCAAGCGAAATATCTCTGCAAATATCTAAAAAGATAACAGAGCTTCTGGAAAAGAGGGAAGCGGAGAAGTTTATCGCCTATTTTCAAAATTTTTCCGGCAGCTATGACAAGGTTAGCAATCTTAAAGAAAAATACTCCGCCGCCCTGACAGATAAGAGGGTTGCCGTTCTTTCCATAGGAACAAGACCGGACTGTATAAACGGTGAAATTCTTCAAATGCTCTCCGCCCTTGCTTCCGAAAAAGGGGCGGATGTCTGGATAGAGCTGGGATTGCAAACCTCTGGCGATAAAACGGCGGAGCTTATAAACCGCTGTTACAAAAGCGAAATTTTCCCAAAAGCTGTGGGTATGATAAAAAGTTACGGCTTCAGTGCTGTGGTCCACCTGATGTTCGGACTTCCGGGGGAAGATGAAGGGGCAATGCTGAATTCCGTCAAATATACGGCGGATACGGGGGTGGACGGCATAAAACTCCACGCAGCGTCTGTTATGCGCGGCACAGTATTGGAAAAGATGTTCAGGGGGGGGCGGTATAAGCCTCTCACAAGGGAGGAGTATGTAAATATTGCGGCTAAAGCCATCGCCCTCCTCCCTCCGGAAATCGTAGTGCATAGGCTGGTAAGCAGCTGCAAAACAGATCTTCTCGTTGCTCCTGATTGGGTTAGGGATAAGCCCGGTTCCCTTATAGCTTTGGAAGAAAAGTTTGAAGCGGATGACATCGTTCAGGGGAAAGATCTGAATGTTTGGAGAGGGGCACAAGATGCCTAACGCTTATACATATCGGTTAAAATCTTTCCATCATCTCCCGCTACGCGCTTAAAACGGCGGTGGATCAGATACCACTGCTCCGGGTATTCCCTGATTATCTTCTCATACTCACGATTTACCAGCGCCGCCATATTTGCAATCTTATTCTTTCTATCCCCTCCTTGAGCGGGATATACCGGCGGGCGGGTGATCACCTTAAAGCCGCTTGCTGTTCGCACAAGATAACAAGGCAGCATCGGCATCTTCCTTCGGACGCACATAGCGCAAAGCCCGGCAAGGGTAAAAACTTTATAACCGAAAAAGGGCGCCAAAACGCTGTCCCCCGGAGTGCCGCCATGATCCAATAGGGAGGCGGAGTAATACCCTTTTTTCTCATATTCCGACAGCTTTTCAATATAGCCGTCACCGCCGATATAAACAACATTCCCCACATTCCGCATATACTCTATAGCCCGCTCCACCGAGCGGTTCTTTGCCGCTCTCCCCGCAACAAGCGCCTTAAAGCCGTACAAAGTTGGGACAACTTGTGCCGCAAGTTCCCAAGAACCCATATGGGCGGTTAGAATTGCAAAGTGCTCCCCTGTTTTTACAAGTTTATCATAATATTCTCTCCCCTCGCAGGTGACATATTTTCTAATAAACTCTGCATTTATATTATGGGTGTAGGACGCCTCAAGATAAGATGAGAAGGTGTGTTCAAATGACAGTTTGGCGGTTCTGGCCGGATCCTCCGCGCCAATAATCCGGGCGTTTACAATCGCAACTTTGCGGCGGTTTTTTAATATATGCCAGAGAAAGCACCCCAAAATACGCCCGGTTCTCTGCACCTTTTCAAGGGGGCGTTTGGAGAAAAAAATCAACAGCCCCTTTAGTATATAATAGAGCAATCTGGTTCTCGCTAGATTTACAGAGCGCCTTCCAGACCGTTCTCACGGAGGATTACATCGCAAGCCCCGACATGGTAGGCGAGATGAACCGCCAGAAAAGAGAGTATTCCGCCGTAGGTGGTTTTCTGGCCAAAGAACTCCGCCGGATTCAGTAAAACCTCATCATCCAGATTTTCAAAATAATTGCTTAAGAATGTAACTGTTTCCTCAAGGAAAGCAAGGGCAACATCTTTGCTGTGCGCTTTGGATGGATCGGCGTCCTGACGCAGATTTAAAGAAGAAGATTTCGGCGTTTCCGGAGCCCCCCGAACCTCCAATATGCCCAGGAAAAGCCCTGCAGAACCTATCGCATGCAAGAGTTGATCCCAATAGTAATTGCCGCCGAACTTTTTTTCCCAAACCTCTTCCGAGCAGTTTTCAATATCCTGTTTTAAAAGATGAATATTGTTAAATACCGAATCTTTAAAGATTTTTGCAAATTCCCCCATTTCTAACTCCTTAATTTTTTTTATACTTTATAGCCGAAAGTCGGACAGGTGTCAAAAAATTTAACACTGATATTTAAAGAGGCTGTCCCACAGCCAAAAAGGAGTGTTTTCAGATGGTTTTGCAGATGATTGGCAATCAATACGGGGGGAGGAACAGAAAAAGCGTAAAATTGCGGGGCATTAGAAATCTCTTTCTACGAACAGAATGGCTGAAAAAACGCTTGACCGCAAAAAGATAACTAGAATGTGTTCACACTATTGCATAACTTTTATAATTATGATAACCTCAATATATGGAAATAACAAGAGAACAATATGAGC
>JAITJJ010000105.1 GCA_031278965.1 Deferribacteraceae bacterium | reverse complement strand
TGGAAACGGATTTGTAAATACGGTGTCCCAAAAGCCATATATGCCGACAGAAAAAGCCTCTGTTTCTCACAAAATCACCCTTAAGTCAAAATCAATCTCCGCCCAATTCTGCGACCGCTAAAATATCATATTAATCCCCGCAGTCTCGCCACAGGCAAAAGGCAGAATAGAACGCTCAAACGGCATTCACCAAAACAGACTGATTAAAAAAATGGCTGTAAGAGGTATTAAAAATATTGATGATGCCAATGCTTATATAGATAAATACCTGAAACAGCATAATTCTAAATTCACCCTCCCGCCTGCCTCTAATGAAAATGCACATAGAGAAAAACCAAACCTCTCCTTAAATGAGTTGTGTTGCTCTGAAACTGAACGTAAAACAACAAACGATCGGACTGTCCGATACAAAGGAAATACTATCCAAATCTCAAAACAGGCTGACTGCCCGCCTCCCAAAAACTTCGTTACCGTAAGAGAAAGCCTTGATAAAAAAATCACTGCCTTTTACAGATGTTATAAAGTAAATTACTCTTGTGTTGATTCTCCTAATATATGTGACATTTCTGCTTTGCTGAATTGTGACATTTCTACTTTGGTATGACAGCGTTTATTTATTGCATTGACAGATTGATTTTTTTCATTGAAAAATTTTCACAACAGGGTATGATTAGACATTCAAAATAAAATTATATATGTATATATTAGAGGTTTTATGTTTATATTAAGAGTGCCTGTCATTTTTTTTCTGATTTCTATGAGCATCTTAGCATTTCCTGCCGCACTGTTTGCAGAAGAGGCGAAAGATCGGGAAACAATCGTTTTAGATGAAATAACCGTAATCGCTACCCCTTTGGAATCTCCCTTAACTGTGCAGATTGATCCCAAGAAAGCAATGCAGCCAGTTCCCGCGAGCGATGCGGCTGATTTCTTAAAAGTCATACCCGGTTTTTCTGCCGTTAGAACCGGCGGGACAAACAGCGATCCGGTTTTCAGAGGGATGTTTGGTTCCCGTCTGAATATCCTTATGGATGGCAGTCAGATATTCGGGGGGTGCGGCGGTCGTATGGATTCGCCGTCTTCCTATATATTTCCAGAAATGTTTGATGCAATTACGGTAATAAAAGGACCTCAAAGCGTACGTTGGGGAACCGGAGCAACCGCCGCAACTATTCTTTTTGATCGTCAGCCGCCGAAATTTACAACGCCTGATGCTAATTTTTACGCCTCTTTTCTTGCAGGATCTTACGGCAGGCTTGAAGAATATCTCAGCGGAACAGTGGGCAACAATACTATGTATTTTCGTATAGACAGATATGACGGGGCTTCCGCTGACTATGAGGACGGAGACGGCAAAGTGATTCCGTCCAAATGGAAAAAATGGAGCACTGACTTTGCTATAGGATATACCCCAAAACCCACGACTCTTTTGGAATTGTCTGGAGGCGGAAGCGACGGGGAAGCCCGCTATGCAGACAGAGCAATGGACGGAACACAGTTTAAGAGAGAGAGCCTGAATGTTAGATTTCTGAAAAAAGCACTTGCAGAGCGGGTGGACGAGTTAGACCTCAGAGTATACTATAACCACGCTGACCATATTATGGACAACTATAATTTGAGACCGTCTCCGATGATGAAAATGGCAAGCAATCCCGGTCGCAATCTATACGGAGGGAGAGGGGCTGCAACTTTTGGATTTTCCGATAACAACTCTCTGACGGGCGGTTTTGATCTGCTGGTTGACGAACATATAATCAAGAGTGATTCAGATTGGAGTGAAGATATAAGATTCCAGAGGTATGCCTTGTTTGAGGAGTCAAAAGTTGCAGTCAATGATGATAATCTCTTTACTTCCGGCTTACGGCTTGACTTTGAAAGCGCGAAGGACAGCAGAACAGGCTTAACTAAAGGCGAAAAACGGGATGAATGGCTTCCCGGCGCCTTTATTCGCTTTGAACGCAACACAGAGTCTCCGTTTCTATTTTATATAGGCGTTGGGTATACGGAGCGATTTCCAGATTATTGGGAAATTAGGCAAAATAATGTGATCGGCACAACTCAAAACGGTTTTAAAGCCCTTAATACCGAAAAGACACTCCAGTTGGACGCTGGAACTGCCTATAAAACAAAACGGAATCACTTGTGGTTTTCTGGGTATGCGGGTTTTGTTGAGGACTATATCCTCTTTGAAACTGTGGGCGCAACAACTTTTGTAAACAATATCGAAGCATATACTTGGGGTGGAGAAGCCGGATTTTCAACGCTGTTTACTGATAATTTATTGTTTGAATCAAGTCTTGCTTACTCTTGGGGAGAAAACAAGGACACCAAAGCCCCGCTCCCCCAGATTCCGCCGCTGGAAGGGCGCTTAAATCTGGAATACAGAGCGGAGAAATGGCAGGCAGGGGTTATATGGCGTTTGGTCGCACCTCAGAACCGTATTGCCTTAGAGCAAGGGAATATTAAAGGGAAAGATTTTAACAAGAGCGCTGGATTTGGCATCCTTTCAATCAATGGCGGCATAGAACTGTTAGAGTTTTTTACCCTAAGTTTCGGCATTGACAACATTTTAGACCAAAGCTACGCGGAACACCTGAATAATGCGGGGGTTGCAAGTCTGGGCTTCATGGCAAACGAACAGATAACCAACCTAGGGCGTGTTTATTGGACAAAACTAACGGTTAAATATTAAGATTGAGCGACCAAAAAATAGATTATATCTGTAATAGCTTTTATCACTCAGAAACAGCCGCTAACCTTTGATAACATAGGCTATACAGCTTTATAAACTGCAAAAGTTAAGAGACATTTTTTGCCAACTCTTTGTTAATCCTAAATCAAGTTTCTTCCTTTCATAATGCTCTTGTCTTACAAAAATGCGCAATGCAAGTGTATGAAACACCGTAGATTTTAGCTATAGAGGTATAGGAGACTCTTTTTTTACGGAGCTCCGTAATTTCATCCAGTTTCCCATCCAGTCTACTCGACCTACTTCCGCTGGGTCTACCTAACCTCGCTCCTTCAGAACGTTTTCGTGCCAAAGCTTCCCTTGTTCTCTGAGATAAAAGCTCCCGTTCAAGCTCGGCAGCTAGGGAGAAAGCAAAGGTTATAACCTTGCTATGGAGGTCATCTTTCAATATGATATTTCCTCTAACAACTCTGATTTCCACCCCCTCACGAAGCAGGACGGCAATTATCTCAAAAATCTCCAAGAGAGAACGTCCAAGCCTCGACAGTTCTAAAACTAATAGAATATCCCCTCTCTTCATTTTTTCTACAATAGAGGAAAGTTCTCTCTTTTTCCATGAGGTGCGTCCAGATACGATTTCGGAGAAAATCTCCATATTCCCTAGCCCTTTTTCATTGCCATAGTTGAGTATTTCATATCTTTGGTTATTGGCATCCTGCTTATCGGTGGACACTCTAATATAGCCGTATACACTCATAAAAACCTCACTATCTAAGTAAACCCATATTTCGCT
>JAITJJ010000096.1 GCA_031278965.1 Deferribacteraceae bacterium | reverse complement strand
AAGGTATCTTAATACGTATATCAACGCCATGAAAAAACGGGAGCTTACCCCGTTGAACGCCATAGTAAAGGCTCAGGAGCTTTTATATCTGAACACCTACGAAGACATACGTTTTGTTTTGAACGACAAAAATGAAAGCTCCGTTGTTGTGCGCAAGTCCGAAACCTTTGACACCTATACAGGCACTTACGATTTTCAGCGCAGATATAACAATTATATAGACAATTTCAAAGCTCTCTCGCCGGTCGCAAACTCAAGGCTTAGAATTCCAGATCGGACATATGAAATGAATATGCAACTCTTGAATAACCGAGGGACAGATGAATAAAGAGAAACTCCTTGAAAATGGGATAGTTCCCCAGTATCTGCTTGCTATTGGTTTGCTTGTTATTGCATGCCTTCTGGCTGAGTTGGTTCTCTCTGTCGGCAAGGTAAATGACGCCTTGGCGGCTAAATCAAACGAGCTTAGGGCGCAGGAAGGGCGTTACGATTATTCCGTTCTGCAGAGGAATGCGGAAAATCTGCGCAATACTGCGGCAAGGCTTGGTCTTGAGAGGTATGATTTGGATACCGCTTCTGTTAGGCTGCTCAACTATTCCGACTACCTTAACCAACGCTATAAAGCCAATATGGTGGAAGGCATCATCAGAGGCAGCCACGAACTTCAGGTAAGGATGCGTTATTCGTATGCTCCCACAAGCGTTGAAGATTTTGTTTCTATGATTGATGATCTTACCTCAAGGGAAGCACCGTCAACATTTATCTCTGCCTTGCAGCTAAGACCTATCGGGCGCGATAATGCAGGTTCTTATTTTGTTGAGGGCGATCTGGTTATTTCTCACCCATTTTATGACGAAGGGGGAACAGGCAGATGAATCTGAATGAAACTGCTCTTGTTAAAACTCTTTCCCAATTGGGAGGAGTTCATAAAAGGAATCTTGTTCTTCTTTTGGCGGTTCCTGTACTCTTTTATTTTCTGTATTCAGACATATCAGGCAGCATCCTGAGGTATGCAAGTACCCAAGCAGCGCCTGCCGGGGTAGACAGGGTAAAAGCTCAGATAGACAGAAGCTCTGGAATCTATGATATTTTGAAAAATGTGATCGTGGACTACAAGAGCACATATATATTTGCGGGTTTGGTGAACGAATATCTGGCCAAATACTTTACCCCCCCACCCCCTCCCCCTCCACCGGTAGTTATAGCTCCGCCGAGAGCGCCTTCCATATTGGGGAGAGCTTCCGCGGCGAGGAAACCTGTGCTTCCGCGCAAAATATCAGAGTATAAGTTTACACTATCCATGATTGCTTGGTCAAAAGGTCATGCGTATGTTGTGATTGACGACAATATCCTGCGTGAAGGGCAGAAAACTTCCGCCGGGCTGTTGGTCAATAGAATTGAGAAAAACAGAGTATTGCTATCAAATAAATGGAGTTCCGAATGGGTAACACTAAACTTTTAATTGTTCCTTTAATGGTGTCATTTATTGTCTTGCTGAGTGGTTGCACATCCACCCTTACTACGTTGGATGTGCCCCAGGCGGTTTCGGGGGATAACAGGACGGTCAAAGATGTGCCGCCTCCGTTGATTGTTCCGAAACAGGCTAAGGTTCGTGAGATCGATCCCATGAAGGGTTTGACATTTGATTTTGCCGCCGTAGATGCGCGTGTCCGCACTGTCATCTATGCTATGGCGGTAGATATGGGGTTGAATGTCGTTTTCTCCAAGGACGTTAATGCAGACAATTTATTCACAGGTAATTTCGTGAGTACACCGATGAAAGATGCTGTCGAGCTGATTATGGACATTGCGGACCTGAACTATGAGATACGGGGTAACATTATTTATGTTTCAAGGTATTCCACACTGAACTATAATCTGCCTTATATGTCTACGGCGTTGGCAAAGCCTACGGCCAGTTTGGGCGGTGATGTGGTGGGCGGCGCCGATAAGGATGGAAATACCAACCTAAAAGGCGAGTATACCCTTGAATACGAGGAGCCCGAGACGGAAGATTTTTACGAGCAGCTTGAAACCAATATAACCTCTCTCTTGGGAAGCGACGCTCAGAGCACTTTTTCAATAAACCGCCTCTCTTCCTCCGTTTCTGTTTACACCACCAGGAGCAACCATAACCGCGTTAAGTCTCTGCTTGACAATATTATCAGAAACGCTATCCGTCAAGTTCAGATAGAGGCTAAAATTATGGAAGTAGCCCTTGAAGATGGTTGGAGCTATGGGATAGATTGGAGCCGTATTTTTTCTTCTTCCGATGGTTCTATAAGTCTTGTTCAATCTCTTGCTTCCGGTGTCTCCGGCGCAGGGCAGATGAGTGTTGTTACGGGCACGTTTAATGGAGTGATTTCAGCGGTTGCCCAATACGGCAAGGTTGATACTCTGGCAAATCCCAGAATTACGGTAATGAACGGTCAGAGCGCTATGATTACTGCAGGTCAGATCAGGCCTTACTGGGATCGTACGCTAAATCTAACTGAAACTACGGGCGGCACATCCCTTCAGACCTATACATACGAGAAATACAGTGTTCTGGACGGCGTTATGGTGGGTGTTACCGCTTTTATACATGATGACGGTTCTGTCATGCTGAATGTTCTCCCTATAACTACTCAGATAAGCGGCGAGGCGGAGGTCAAAGACGGAGATGGCATTGTTCAAGCCACCGCTCCTATTGTTGAAGTAAAGGAATCCGGCACTATTGTTCGCGTGGAAGACGGAGCGATGCTCGTTATCGGCGGCTTAATCACGAATACCAGAACCGTTACCAACACCCGTATTCCAGTGTTGGGGGATATCCCCATACTTGGCTATCTGTTCAACAGCGAAAAGGTTGAATACAAGAAGCGGGAGCTTGTAATATTTATTAAACCTACCGTTATTTACGGAGATTCTAAGGTTACAGTAAGATGATAAAAGTCGGATTTGCGGGAAACAACCCGAAGAACACAATGGTTGGAGTGAGGGGCGGCAGTGCTGTTCTGAATGTCATAGCTGTGTTTGTGGTAATCATTATGGTTTCCGCTGCCGTCTTTTACTTCTTTGGGGACAGGATAATGGAGATTATCTTTCCCCCCGTTCCAGTGAAAATAACTGCGGTTGAATCGCCGGAACCTTATAGACCACCGGTTACGCCCGACGCTGAAGAACCTGCTGAAGCGGCGTCCGTTGAAACCGAAATGGACGATGCAGAACAGGCAACTTCGGATGAAACTCTGGAAAGTGCTGAGGAATCTCCCGCACCGGCTGAAACGGAGCTTGCTCTTGTTGAACCTTTGCCGGCTCCCGAACCGGCGCCTACGGTAGTAGAGTCTGTGCCTGCGCCTGTAGCAGAGCCTGAAGCTATTGAGATCGAAACTATTGAGATCGAAACTATTGAACTGGAACCTGTTGAGGACAGCGTTGCCGAAGAATCTGTTGCTGAAGAATCTGTTGCTGAAGAATCTGTTGGCGACAGTTTTACTGAAGGCGCATATTCGGATCCTGCCCCGGCAGTAACCCCTGCTGCGGCACCGAAGCCGGTTGCAGCCGCTTCTAAAACATCTGCCCCCGCTGTTGCCGTGGTTCCGACACCTGTTATTGTTGTTGCAGCGCCTGTTCCTGCGCCGCAACCTAAAGCAACCCCTAAACCAACCCCGGATGTCAAGACCCAGTATGCCGTTTATATTACTTTAGCAAAAAATGCTCTGGATGACGGAGATGATAAGGAAGCGCAAAGGAACTTCTTAAAAGCATATCTTCTAGTTCCCAACTCTGAGGTTGCTTACAATATAGCGCTTATCTACCTGCAAAGGAATCTTCCCGACAGGGCTGTGGCTTGGATAAGAAGGGTTGAGCTTAACGAGCGCGACGCGGGCGATCTGGTTATGGCTATGGTTAATGCCGGGCATAAACGAGCTGCTTCTGCCGCCCTCTCTCACTTAATCTCTCAAGATAAAGAGGGTTATATCTATTACTCTTCGGCATATTTGAAGGAGTTCAACGGAAACATAGAAGGGGCGTCCAAAGATTATAAAACTGCTATGCAGAGGAGCGGTTATGACGACTATATCACCTATGCGTATGCCCGTTCTTTAGACCAGCTTGGGCAGGTTTCCGAAGCAAGGTCTTATTATTTGGCAGTAGCAAGCTCCTCCAACCGAGATATTAGTTCCGCTGCCGCACAGCGGCTTGAAGTTTTAAAATAAGTTTAGTTTTGCTTTTTGCATCTTATAGACCCGCACAACTTTTTATTAATTTGTGCGGTTTTTTTTATATAATGAGGATATGCTGAAATCAATTTTTTCAGAAGAGTTCTATTTTGCACGTCACGGAGAAACTGAATACAATTCTGAGGGGATTGTAAGTGGGGATTGGGATATTCCCCTCTCCTCACAGGGGATTGTTCACTCTCTTGCCGTCTCTGACCTCGTTGCAAAACTTGGGATAGCATCCGCCTTCTGCAGCCCTCTCAGCAGAGCCGTTGATACTGCGCGCTATCTCCTCTCAAAAACTTCTGTTACTCCGATAGTTTTAAATAACCTAAAAGAGAGGCATTGGGGAAATTTGCAAGGGGTTTCAAAAACCCTTCTCACCGATTATGATTTTGTTGAGAATAACGTTGAAGATTGGAAACTTTTCTCCGATAGGACTCTTTTGGCGCTAAAAGATATCGTTTCGAAACCTCCGGTTCTTATTGTTGCTCACTCCGGCACTTTTAGGGTTCTTCTCGCTTACCTTAAAATTAATTTGGAAAAAAAGCAGGTCAAAAATTCTTACCCCTATAGATTTTTTAAAAAGGGGAAGTTTTGGAATGTAACGGAAGTTAAGGATGCTTTCCCTAACTGATATAACAAAGTCCTACGGTTCCCACAAACTTTTTGAGCGTGTGACATTTACCCTTAATTCCGGCGATAGGTTTGGGCTTGTGGGGCGCAACGGGCATGGAAAATCAACCCTTATAAAGATAATTGCAGGGATGGAGAGCGCCGAGCGCGGAACTATCATTACTCCGAGAGGGTATAGCATGGGTTATCTTTCGCAAACCCCTCTCTTTTCTGAAAACAGTGTGGAAAAAGAGGGTTTGGCGGCTTTAAATGATGGCGAACAAGACTATATTGCACGTAAAATATTATTTGGTCTCGGCTTCACCGCTGAGCAACTCTCTGTTCATCCATGCAACCTTTCCGGCGGTTTTCAAATCCGTTTAATGCTCGCAAAACTTCTCATTAAAAAACCGAATCTCCTCTTGCTTGACGAACCTACAAACTTTTTGGATATATTGTCCGTTAGATGGTTGAAAGCATTTCTTCAGCGTTTTCAGGGGGAACTTATTCTAATTACCCACGACAGAGCCTTTATGGACGATGTTATTACCCATACTATGGGGATACACAGGGGGTTTGTAAAAGTAATAAAAGGCGAAACCAAAAAATATTACGATGCCATAGCGCAGGAGGAAGAGGTATATGAAAAAACCCGCCTGAACGAGCAGGCAAAGCGAAAAGATATGGAGATTTATATCAGCAGGTTCAGGGCGAAGGCGCGCCTCGCAAATCTTGTGCAATCCCGCCTTAAAAGGCTTGCCAAGATGGAAAAGAGAGAAAAGTTATCAAAGATTGATGAGTTGGATTTTTCTTTTAAATATAAGCCGATTGTTTCTAAAACTTTTTTGCAAGCCATATCCCTAGCCTTTGGATATGACGATAAGCCGCTCTTTAAAAATCTTGCTTTTACCCTTTCGGAGGGCGACAGAATATGTGTGATTGGAAAGAACGGCTTGGGAAAATCCTCCCTCTTAAAAGTTCTGGCAGGGTTTTTAGAGCCCAAAGAGGGGGAGATACTGAAGCATTCAAGCTCAAAAGCTGGCTATTATGCGCAAGACGGGCTGGATAGCACCCTTTCGGCTAACAATACGGTTGAGGAAGAGGTGGCGAAGTCCGCAGGCTATATTTTGGAGCGGAGCGCTGTCCGTCGGGTTTGCGCTGCCCTTCTCTTTTCAGGTGAAGACGCCCTAAAAAGGATAAGTTTGTTATCCGGCGGCGAGCGCTCCAGAGTGGCTTTGGCAAAACTAGCCGTAATTCCGCAGAGTTATCTTATGCTTGACGAGCCCACAAACCACCTTGATATGGACGCAAGCGATGCTCTCCTTGAGGCTTTGGATAATTTTGAGGGACCCATTATTGCAGTTACCCATAATGAGGCTTATTTATACGCTTTAGCCAACAAATTGATTGTTTTTCAGGGAGAAACCCCCTTCCTCTTTGAGGGCGGATATGCGGAGTTTTTAGAAAAAGTAGGTTTTTCGGAAGAGGAGAAAAAACCGCCGAAACCAAAAAAAGAGGGGAAACGATTAAGGGCGGAGATAATAGGGGAGAAGAGCAGGACGCTGAACCCGCTTAAAGAGAGGATAGCGTTCACAGAAAACAAGATATGTGCCTGCGAAGAGTTGGAGAAATCTTTAATCCAAGATATGCAAACCGCCACCGAGCGGCAGTCAGGGAGAGAGCTCTCTGTTATTGGTGCAAAGTTGAGAGAGGTGAAGGAAGATATGGATGCTTGCTATGAAGAATTAAATAGATTATTTATAGAATATGATGAGAAAGAGAGACGCTATAATTTAATGTTGGAGGATTGCAGATGAAAACATGTCTGCTGATTGTTGATCCGCAAAATGATTTTGTGCTCCCTGCCGGATCTCTTGCGGTGAAAGGGGCAGAAGAGGATATGCAGAGGCTCGCGGAGATTGTGAAGGGCAGGGGAGGTGAGATTGATAAAATAATAATCACTCTGGACAGTCATCACCCGATCCATATTGCTTCTCCCATATATTGGGAGGATGAGGACGGTAATCACCCCCAACCGTTTACCCTGATAGCAGACGGCTCTAGATGGATGCCGAGGTTTTATAAAGAGAAGGCTTATGAATACCTAAAATTGATTAAAGAGAAGGGGAAGAGTTTGATAATCTGGCCGCCTCATACTCTTTTTGGTTCCGGCGGATGGTCGGTATATGAGCCGCTTTTTGAGACGGTAAATAACTGGGTTCTTGAGACCGGAAGGGAGTTTGTCGCCTATCCCAAGGGGGAGGAACCCACAACAGAGATGTTTTCCGCCGTCCAACCGGAAGTTTCTTTTGATGAAGAGAGAGACAGAGTCGCCGCAAATAATTTTATCCGCCACCTTGAGGGGTTTGACAGAATCTGGGTAGCGGGAGAGGCGGAAAATTACTGTGTGAAAGAGACCGTAGAAGATATTAAAGAGCTCCGCGGGGATATAGGAGAGAACATAGAGATATTAAAAGGGTGCACTTCCTCAATATAAGGAGCGTTGCGGACACTCTTTTACAGAGTCTATGCTAACGCCTTGTTTGAACCTTCTCTTTTGCTTCCGCTCTGTATTGTTCTTTTTCTCTTTCAGTTGCGGCGGTTTCTATGGCTTTTCTGTAACTGTCTTCTGCTAATGGGGTTCTCTCCAACCGTTTGTATAACAGCCCCATTTTGGCGTAAATTGAGGCTAAGTATTGGGGCGGCTTCTGTTTGGATTGAAAATAGACGGCTTCATTCAGCACCTTAAAAGCCTCCGAATAGTTGTCCGCCGCCATCAGAATATCTGCCAGACGAACGGCGGCGTCACGGGCGGAGTCGGGGAAGCGCCGCCGCATGGCAAAGTTTATGGCGGAACGGTATATTTCCACAGCTTCCGGATATTCGCCCCCCCTATACTTATAGTCGCCCATAAGGATGTTTAATCTGGCGTATGCCTCATCTTCGCCAAGCATTAGAATCTGTTCGGATTGTTTTTCATACAACTCCGCCGCTTTCAGCGACTGTTCCTTAGTGCTCCAATCAAGGGATAACAAGTGGGTTGTTAAAAGGGAGATATTTTCCATATTACCGCTTAATGTGTATAGTCGCAGCGCCTCGTCATAGTTTTGACGGGCAAGATCGCTCATCTTTAGGTTTTCATGCACCAAAGCGAGCCCCATATGGTTATTTGCCGCCTCCACAACCAGATGAGATCTTTGCGACATCATAAGGGCTTGATTAAAAGTTTTCATGGCGAGCGGATAGTCGCCAATCTCGTTATAAACTTCCCCGTTATGGGTGATACAGGCCACTTCAAGTTTTATTAGATCCTTCTCTTTGGCTATATTAATAGCCTTGTCGCAATCCTCAAGGGATTGTTCATAACTTTTAAGTCCGCGGTGGGTTTCCGCTAAAAAAAACCAGAGAAGAGCGGCATCGGAGCTTGAGGGTTCCACCGCGTATACAGCCCGTTTATAATAGGTTTCTGCGCGGCGGTATTCTCCCTTGTCACGGTAAGTCTCCCCGATAAAGGTGTTGAGAACCGGAAGTTGGGATTTGTCAGTTGAAAGCTCCAACGCTTTCTTAAAGTAGGCAATAGCTTTGTCGTTCTGCCCTTCCAACTTTCCGCAGTAGCCCGCATAATAGTTTAGGGAATAGTTTAGATTGCTGTCGCGTTCAACCTGTTCAACCTGTGCCGATAAAATTTCATCCAATATGGGGAAGGCATCGGCGCAGTTATCGGCTTTCACGTGCTCCATAGCGCCCGCTATCATGGCTTTAAGCTGCTGTTGAGTGTGGGCGCTCTCCGCTCCTATAACTAAAGCAAAGATTATCAATACTATTTTTTTCATATTTTTCTTATAAATTAAATGTCATACCGATTCGGTCATGTCAAGTATTTTATAGCATATCATTGTTCCAAAACTTTCAATTAAAGCGGATTAAAGGCGGAATATAATGCCATGCGGCATAATGAAGCCGCCTATATGCCCTCAGATTGCACTATTTGAAAAAGACGGATGAGTTAAAAATCAAAATTATCAGGATCGGCGCAGAAACGCTGATCTCTGTTTATCCCGTCAATTTCTGCAATCTCGTCTTGAGCCAGAGTAAAATCAAAGAGTTGGATATTTTCATAAATACGCTCTTTTTTTATGGATTTTGGGATAACTATAAGCCCTCTCTCCAAGTTCCAACGGAGCATAATCTGCGCGGCGGATTTGCCTTTAGCTTTGGCAATCTTAGTTAAAACGGGATTTGCATG
>JAITJJ010000089.1 GCA_031278965.1 Deferribacteraceae bacterium | reverse complement strand
GTGACAAATGAAGAAATGGAGCAGCTAACAAGCCTTCACTGGCATGGGCTAAGGGTTCCGATTGATCAGGACGGTCCCTCCGAAGTGATGAATAAGGGTGATGAAGCAGATTTTGCCTTCACTCTTAACATGACGGGAACCCATTGGTATCACCCCCATCAGCGCCCTATCCTCCCGCAACTTAATACCGGCCTTTACGCTCCGTTTATTGTTAAAGAGGATTATGACAGCGAATACGCCGGGGACTACGTGCTTACCTTAGATGATTGGACGCTGGACTCATCCAATAAGATTGACTTAGAGTCCTCGATGGGAAGCGATGTGATAGGGAATCTTGAAACTGTCAACAAGAGATCGGGGAACGATATATACCCCATAACCCTTAAACAGGGCGAAATTGTTAAACTGCGGTTCATAAATGCGTCAACCGCTCAAACCCATACAATCTCTCTAACGGGGCATAGTTTTCGGATAACTCATCTGGACGGGCACAAGCTCCTTGAACCGTATACCGTGCAAAGCATACGGATTGCCCCCGGCGAGCGCTATGATGCCGAATTGAAAGGGATCAAAAGTAGCGGAACCTATTACATCAGAAATACCCGCAGTTACGGTATGCGAATCCCGGTAATTTATGAAGGCGTCGGCGAAGATATGACATCGCCTTTTATACCGGGGGAATCTGAAGCCTTCCCCGGACTTGAAGGGAAAGCGCCGGATAAGATATATACTCTAAGCTCCAATTCCACGCATTGGACTATTAACGACAAGGCTTATATCGACGATGCGCCAACTAAGGATATAGATATTTTTAACGCGGAACTTAACAAGGTATACATATTCCGTTTTGACAATGTGGATCCCGGCAGGATGATGTCCACAAGATACCACCCAATGCACCTGCACGGGGGGCACTTTCAAGTTATATCCATAAACGGAGAAAAGCCGCCGCGTGAAATGTGGAAAGATACCCTTGAGATACCGCCGAATGAATACATAGATGTTGCAGTTAAGTTTTATTATCCCGGCGATTGGATGCTGCACTGCCATATTATTGATCATGAGGACGGCGGAATGCTCACCATGGTTCATGTTCCGGATCCCTCCGGCACACCGTTGCCGGAGCATCACATGTGAAAAACGGCAAAAGTCCGCAATATATATAAGGAGGTCAGAAAATGATCAGAATAACGAGAACTTTTGTATGGGCTCTTCTTTTATTAACCGCCCTGTTTGTATTTTTAGGTTGCGATTCATCAGATGACAGCACTGCAACACCTACACCGCCGCCTGTTGGGATTAGCGGTTTTCCTGAAACCCTTACGATGGGCGTCCCGTTTAATTTAAGGGAAAATATAACGGTAAACCTGCCTGACGCGCCGGATAAAACTTTTGACGATATCCTGTGGGCAAGGAGTACCACGGGTTCAGCACTTTCGGCAGACACAAGCGTCATAGAAGGTGATATGTTTATCCCCATAACATTTGGGGACACAACACTATATGCCATTATTGACGGAGCGGGTGTAGACGGAGACGGAGACGACTATATTGAACAATTTCAGATAAGCGTCTCTTTCCCTCTAAATCCGTTTATAGGCACTTGGAGCGATACAGTCAACAGAGTATGGGCATTTAATGTCAACGGGACATTCGGGATAGATGGAGCGGAGAATGTCGGGAGTTTTGTGGTGTGGAGCGGAAGGCCGGAGCGTCAATTCCTGGTAACCGTAGCGGGCAATCCGGATGAGCTTACGGTGGAAACTGCTACCGCAGGCGGATACAAAACATATCGTTTTGAGGTATCCGGCAATACAATCACGATAACACCCATAATATTTGACTATGAGGCTTACAATAAAAGCGACAGCCAATCATTTTATGATGTTGTCTACGAATTACCTGTTATTTTAACCCGCCTGAGCGGAGAACCTGCGCCCCTTGACATCACGGAGGGAAACAACCCCGACGCTGCGGTAATGTTGGGCGGCTGGTCGGGAAGGTTTGCCACTACTCCTTTTAATGCAGATAGTGACAGTATAACGATCGGTTCCAATCCGACCATCACCTATGAGGCCGACAGCCGGATTATATACGGAAGTTATGACGGGGCGTGGCTTAAACGGGGAAAAGTGTTTGTCGCCGTAGGAAATGACGGCCGGCGGTGGGATCCGCCGGCAGTGGCATCGTGGGAGAAAATTACCGTTGACGCTGAAAATGCTCCTATGAAAGATAAGGACGTGGTCTTAATCTATGAATACAGGCCGGGAGGTGCAGGAGCGCCGTATTCCAGAGGAACGAATGGTTCATTATACTGGCGGCTGACAAAATTCCCTTCCGCGCCTTAGGTTTTCTGCTGTAAGTAAAACTAATGCTCCTAAAAGATAGAAACGTTGGGGATTGAAATATATCCCCGCGTTTCTCCTTCGGTTGTTTTTTCTTTCGTCTGTTTGCCACATAATATATTATCATTTAGAAATTGTAATTAAATATGTTTAGTAACACTCCCTAACGGGTTAGAGGATGTTTTACAGGTAGAACCGAGGCGTTTTCGCAGTCGTGAAGTGAGCGTGGGTGCCACACCGCGCAATCCCGGAGGGTTTGGGCAACTATCCCTTTCGGACTTCTCTGACAGCCTGAAATGGCTTTGGGGACAGAGCAGCCTTATTGAACGGACGTATCCAACATGGTGATCTTTTATATTAAGCTCATCATAGTGCGAGTAATCGAGGATAGCTGGCTTAAAATCGGCGATTTTGCTGTTTAGCTCCGGAACCTTAGCAAGCCCTATTTGCAGTGGGGTTTGGTTTTCTTTATAACTGTTTTTTCTTAGGAAGTTGAACCATAGGAGATAGACACCCATCTTTTGTTGCAGGTGATGTGTGCTGTTAAAGGCTTCTATCGTATAGAATTCATATTCTATCAGGCTATGGGAGGTTTCTGCGTCTGCTTGCCAAGTGTGGGCTTTAGTTTGTTGCAGGTGAGGCGTGCTGTTAAAGGCTTCTATCGTATAGAATTCATATTCTATCAGGCTATGGGAGGTTTCTGCATCTGCTTGCCAAGTGTGGGCTTTAGGCGGAATTGTCTTATGTGTCATTGAATAGCTTTCAACTCTTTCGGTAAATGCGC
>JAITJJ010000059.1 GCA_031278965.1 Deferribacteraceae bacterium | reverse complement strand
CTATACACGGACGGCTTCATATTCCTTCCCTTGCCGGAACGCCAAACCCTCTCGGTTCAACGATTATGCCTTTACCTTTTCTGCCATATCCAAAGGATGTTGATGGACACTCAAACTGGCATATTCCGCAACCATTGCATTTTTCGGGGACAACTACCGGACATTTATTTTCATCCAGGCAGATCGCTTTGAGCGGACATTTGTCAACACAGACCGTGCAGCCGACCCAATCCCATGCGACACAGTCTTTTTTGATAATTACCGCTGCTCCAATGTCAAGCGTCTCTTCGCTTACGGGTAGGAGAGCCCCTGTGGGGCAAACCTGCGGACATTTCATACAAGAGTTGCAGTAGCCGTTTTTGAATGAGAGCACCGGCGTATTAAGGCGGACAAAACCATATTCCAAAGATGCGGGGAAGATTACGCGGGTAGGGCATACCTGAACGCAACGCTGGCATCTGTTGCAACGCGCTAAAAAATCGTTTTCAGCGGCCGCACCGGGCGGCCGCAATAACTTTTTAGGAGCTTGAGCCGCAAGTATTGATTTGGGGTTTGCAGTCGCTAAAAACCCTGTAAGCAAAAACGTTCTTCTCTTCATTTCATATTCCGCAGGGTGAGAAGATTAATTAAAGAAAATGCGGTTATTTATTCCTCTTTCAATAATCGGCATCTGAGTTATCAATATACACAGCAAGAGAACTCCCGCAGTATTTACGGCTCCGGCAATATACGATGCGGTTCGGTTCCCCCCTTTTATCAAGTTTAGGCAGGTATATCCCAGCGGCACCACAGCGGTGCAGAAGATCATACCCCAAAATACGGGAGCTAAATAACCGCTTGCAACGCTGGTAAAATCCAATATCCGATCCTGCGGCGACAACATTTTAAGCCGTATTGTAAAGGCGGTTATAAAAATACAATACAGCGCGGCCACGCCAAAAACGCTCTGCCGGAAGCGCTTTGTGTTTTCCGGATTGAGGCTGAAAATACCTGTGATTTGAAAAAGCAATGCTATCATTACAGCCGTAATCAGGTATGTGTTAAGCGCAGGTTTTGTACTTATCATGTATATCCTGCTCAATGCGCAAACCGACAATACGGGTGTCAGCACCCCTATAGCCGCCGCGAGATACGGGTTCCGCTTTAATTGCGATAGTGCCGCCAGCCCTGCAATGCACATAACAACCTGCATTATAACTGCACCGGAATATCCTTTTTTCGGCGTACTTAATATTGTAACAACTTTTGCCGGATTATTCAAGCCCATAGCCATAATTGCAAAAGCAGCCGCAGCGCATATACAAGAAAGCACCAGGGCTAATCGCGGTTTTTTAGCGTAATTGACGATTGAATATAGCAGCAAGGCCGCGCTTATAAATCCCAAAAATATAAAAATTGCCGTATCCAATCTGAAATTCACAATCAACCCTCGTTGCAGAAAATATCATCCAGCAAATATTTGTCAGTATTCAGAAAACTTTCTGTAATTTCCGCCACGCCTCTGTAAAAATCTGTCTGCGAGAATTGTTTAACTTCGTAAAAAAGCTTTGGAGTCCAGTTAAGGAGGTGCTCTTTGATAAAATCCTTCTGGATACATATCAGGCGGTCTATTTCGGGCAGATTGCCGGCTTCGCAGGCTTTTTTTGTTTCTGAACACAGATACGCCATAAATTCAAGCTCTATCGCCAGATGATCCTCCGGCACGTCAAAGCCTTGCACTTTATCCACTCCGTTTTCACGGTAAATTTTTAGCACTTTATCCCGTGCGTCCTGCATAATCAATCTCTCGGGACTAGTATACACCGATTCATAAGGAGCGGAAATAAGTTCTTTTTCTGCAATTCCGGCCCCAAGAAATATCCGTGCGTAATCCACCGCAAGCTCAGTCAGAGGATCAAAAGGATTATTATCAAAATATCTTTTGATGAGTTGATAGCCTTCTCTCATCGCGGTGTCTGCGAATGGTTCATGTATAAGATGTTCAAAGCTTTCCAGCATCTTTGGGGTTATTTCAATTTTATAAAGTTCAGCCAAAAAACGGTAATAGTTCTCCCTGCCGTTCATTAGTTCTATTTGCTCCATAGTTTCCATAAGCTTGTTCCTTCAGAAAACCTCTGGCCGGATTGCTCCGGACAGAGGTAAATTGTGCCTAACTTTCAGGGAAGAATTGCCACTTTTCTCTTTTCTGCCATTTCGCTGTTTTCCCGTGCAAAATGTATCTTACAGTGGGGGTGTTCCCTTCGTCCGGCATTGAAAACACATTATCTTTGCCGGCATCCTTAATCTTCTGGTTAACGATGCTGTTAGGGTCATCGGCATCGCCCACATATCTTGCTTTAGCGCAGCATACCTTTACGCAAGCCGGCAGTTCTCCTCCCGTCAAGTGCTCGCATAAAGTGCATTTTTCAACAACTTTGGCTTCTGCATTGAACGAGCGCGCACCGTAAGGGCAGACTTCCATGCAACTCAAACAGGCGATACACTTTTCCTTATCGATAAGGACGGCGCCGTTTTCATTAAAGTGCGAAGCCTTTGTCGGGCATACTTCCACACAGGGAGCATCTTTGCACGACTGGCACAGAACAGACAGATAGTACATTTCCAGTTTAGGGAAAGTCCCCGTGGGACCTAACGTCAGCACTTTATTATAGTTCACCCCCAAAGCTACGCTGTTTTCCATCTTGCACGACACTTCGCAAGAATAACAACCGATACAACGATCCAGATCAATCACCATAGTTTTCTTTTTCATCATTTTCCCCCTGAACTGTTTTTAAGCGTTACTATCGGCGTAGGCGCGGAGGGCTGCTGCATCCAAGGCTGGAACTGCTTGGGCTTTATCCATACCCCTTCCGGTGCGCCTTCGGGAGCTTTGTAAATTTTCACCTGATAGCCTCGCAAAGTATAGGTGCCGCATACGTCATTGAAAGGCGGAGTATTTTTGGAAAGAATATTAACGTTCATCTCTTTCCAGCCTTGAGTGGATGTTTCAATGTTTTCAGGATTCCAGAAACGCTCCATATAAACTACTCCAGGGGCGATCCCTTCTGTTAGCAGGGCACGGGCGCGAGTTTTACCTCGGAGTGATTCCACCCATACCCAATCACCTTGACTGACGCCATATTTCTTCGCGTCAACCGGGTTGACCCATATTTCCGCCACAGGGAAGATCTCCCTCAGATACGGTATATTGCGGAGCGTGCAGTGGTGCCATACCGGCAAGCGCCCATTGGTCATTACAAGCGGAAAGTTTTTGGCAATCGGCTTGTTAGGGCTTTCTTCCGGTTCTATGAAGTATGGCAGCGGATCGTAATCTTTTGACGCGGGAGGAAGAGGATAGGTCGTAAATGGTTTGCCGGTACGCCCGAGCTCGATAAAACTTTCCAGATAGACCTCACATTTCTTGGTCGGTGTATCAAAACCTCTAGGCTTGCCCGTTTTAGGATCGATCTCCTTATAGTTATAATAGGTGCGCCATACATTCATAGGGTTGATTTCTATAGGCGCTCTCTTTTTGTATTCATCCCAAGTCATACCTACGATGCTGACACACGCGCTAAGCTGTTCTTCATATGTATCATAATATGGCGCTTCCGGCGCCGTTTTTGCGGGATCGAACGCGTCTTTGCACCCCTGATGACCAAGTTCACCACAGCGTTTGGCGATTCTTGCCCATACCCATGCCTCGTTGACAGTTTCAAAAAGGTGAGTCGCCGCCTGCCGTGCATAAAGCTTGTTAAAAGAGTTTACAACGGCATCCGATTCAAGCCATTCGTTCAGCGGGAGAAGTATATCCGCATTCATGGAGAAAGAGGTGGGATACATATACATATGCACAATAAACTCAAATTTTTTCATCGCTTCTGCCCATTCGTAGGTGTTGGCGACTGTCCCCAGTTTATTGCCGGAACGTTCAATCCAAACCTTAAGCGGGTATGGTTTTCCGGTTTTGATAGCTTCAAGTATGCTTGAAGGGTGGGCTGTCCACCAGTGAAGCATACCCTTGTGTTCTATCCCGCCAAGGCGTTTGTTAAGCTGTTTTTCTGAAAGGAAATGAGCCAGCGGGGTGCTAGTTCCCGCCGTCAACTGTCCGGCTAGACCTTTATCGTTATAACGCTGAAGGACGGTGCCGGGTTTTTCCACATTCCCCATAATCATATCAAGAACTCCCACTCCTTGCGCGGCTTGTGTAGAATTCGGGTTTTGGTCGGTAGCAACACCGAGGCCGATACCTGCAGGACCTGCCACATACAGTTTAATTGCTCTTTCTATATCGTCCGGGTTAAGCCAGCATGTTTCACCGGCCCTCTTAAGAGTCCAAGGTTCGGCGCGTTCTTTGAGCAACTGAAAGCCCGTTTTATACTCTATGCCGTTAACGGTATACCTCCCTTCAAGCGCGGGGCTCAACTTTTCATCGTAAGGGTACTGCATAGCTTTGGCGGATTTGGTTTTGGCATCCCATACAACGAACGTATCCTTGTCGCCGCCGGATTTTAGATCGCTTTCGCGCATCGCCATTTTCGTTTTTGTATTTACTAAAAACGGCAGATTTGTCCATCTAAGTACGAAGTCGCTATCATAGTGTTTTTTATCAATAATGTAGCGAATCCATGCCAATTGAAGGGCCACATCGGTTCCAGGGCGGATAGGGAGCCAGATATCGGCTTTAGATGCGTCCGGAGTAAAGCGGGGATCAATAACCACTGTTTTTGCTCCGTAAGCCCTAATTTCCGCTATCACCCGCCCCGCTTGCGACGGACCGTGGTATGAGGGCGCTGTTCCCCATATAACAAAGCATCGCATAGTTTTTTCCCTGTAAAAGTATGCTTCCAGACAGCTGGAATCCCCGAGGCTGGGGGCGCCGCCTATGCCCATGCCGCACATCATCATAAATGTTAGAGTGCGCGGCATATAACATTGCGCTGCACCCGGCTCAAACCAATTGGGGGAATCAAAAGTGTCTAAAAAACGGCCTACCGAAAAGAAATTTGGATTCCCGCCGCCGCCCGTTGAGCCAAGCACGGCTTCTGCTCCGTATTTTTTACGGACTTCCATAAGCTTTTGTGCGATTTTATCTATCGCCTCATCCCAAGAAATACGCTTCCACTTGTTTTCGCCTCGGGCGCCTACACGCTCCATAGGATACTTAAGTCTGTTGGGGTGGTAAAGCGCCTGAATCCCTGAAAGCCCTTTGGTGCAAAGTGCTCCTTCGCTTCTTTCAAACTCAGGATTGCCTTCAAGTTTAATAACACGCCCATCACGGACATGAGCCAAAACACCGCAGTCGCCCGTGCAGTTACGGCAGTTGGTTTTAACAACCCTTGTCTGCGGTTCCGCGGCATGCGCCGCTTTAACCAGCGCACCTTCCGTAAGGCCTGACGTTGCAATTACGCCGGCTGTTACGGCAGTAGTTTTTAGAAAATCTCTTCTGTTAATTTTCATACATCTCTCCTTTAATATCCTCATTCGGCGATACCGCCGTTATTAAAGCCGTCCCGTCATCCGTAGTTTTCCATTTTCCCATCCATACAAGACCTCCGGCATCCTCAAGTTCCGCCGTGAAATAACTTAAGTAAAGGCCGGTCGCTTTATACACATCATCAAACATTTCTTCCAAATCATCTTTACTTTTGGGTTCAACACAGGCTTGCAGAATTTTGATAAAATAATTGCGAAATTCCGGCCGTTTTTCAAAGAGCGCTTTCAACCTATTGGCATACGATAACTCATTAACTATTACCGTCCCTTCCGGCGTCGTCTTAAAAAGAGAGTCCGTTCTTTCAATTGCATTAAGTTTCAGAAGCCATGACACATATGTTCCACAGCTATGAAGCGTTGCGCTGTTCTGTGTAATTTTTTCAAAATAAGCAGCGACATCCTCTATTGTGCGGCATTCTATGCAAAACTTAAGAATCGAGTAAAGGATATTTTTGCTGGCAGGTTCCTCTTCTATGCGACGAGTGATTATACCCGCAACGGCATCAAATTGAATTTGATTGTTCGGCATCTCTTTCCCCTAAATCAAAGTTTTGTCCTGTTTCCTATACTGCAAGAATAATGCCAAACAAAAATATGCTAAGATATCAATGAGTTATATAAAAAATGTGTCACTGTTTTGTGTCATATTTAGTGCAATTTGTTCCAATTTGTGTTATCATACATCCTGAAATCCCGTATTTTTATGTATATGAACGCGGAATGACTGGGATTTCAAGGATTTCGTGATATCGCAATCAAATGCATAGATATAGAATATATTCACTTCATAAGTAGTTTTGGCATCATGCGTATTGAAATTTCAGCCTTGTTTGTTAGCATAGATATACTTGAAACGGGATTTCAGGATACATAAATTATATGTAATTTCATTTTTAAATCAAAAATGAATTCCATTCCTGTCATAAGCCTTATGTTTTTCTCAGAGAAAAATCCTTTATTAAGAATAACGGTGAAATCCCTGCCGCCGATTTTATCAAGACATGTCTCAAACATAGCCTTGTCAGAAGTGCTTCCCGGCACAACCCTGAAATAGATCGGCTTGCGATTTGCCCTGTCGTGTATGCGTAAATCAAATGTATCTGCGGCTTGCCGATATGTCCCGGTGAATACCCTTTCTCGCAAAACGGATTGCGCCTCGACCCACTTAGGAAACTCGTGCCGTCTAAGATGATCCCTCCGTTTCCGCAACCGGCGTAACTCCTCATAAACCGCAACAACATTCCTTCCCGTTGAAAGGACAACTTGCATAGAAAGTCAGAGATGGCGCTTTTACTAGGGGATGTTGTGCTCATATACTATACAAAACATTATTACAATACCCTTTTATATCTACTCTTTGCTTTTTTTCGCGGTCGTTGCTAGCCGAACATCGCTATATGTTGAAATATTGATTCATTTTATGCCTCTTTGTAAAACCTACACAGAATTACGCTGATTCCCAGGCTAATCTATACCGCATTTTCTGGAATGTTATTTTAATTAATATGCACTCTATTGCCAAAAAAGACTTTATTTTTTAGAACCCAGGGGCATTAAGTTTTATGAATTATTTTGTTTGCCAAATGCCATAATTTAAGTATAATCTTAGCATCTAAGTATCAGCGGAGAGTTTTATGCACGACATAGACCCTAAAGTTAGAAAATATTATGGGATCACAGGGGATCAGCTGGCACAGATTGTTGCGGCATACTCCCGTTCCGGGGTTGGAAATCCAGATTCGATCTGTTCGCTTGTGGTGGATCTGAAGCGGTATACGAGCGATAAGATAAAACACTCACATCTTGCGGATATAACTACCGCCTTTGCCGCCACCGGCGCCACAAGGGATAAAATATGCGAACTTCTTATAAGCCTATATGATCTTGCGGATTTTACCGTGCCGGAAGACGAACCAAATATTGACCTAGAAAGCTAAAATATATGCCCGCTGATTTCCGCTTACTTGCAGGAGAACAGATTGCCCGTCTTGAGGCTTATAAGCCGGGAAAACCGATTGAGGAGCTTAAACGGGAATACAGTTTAAAACGGGTCATAAAGCTTGCCTCCAATGAAAACCCTTATGGAACTTCCCCAAAGGCGGCGGAAGCCATAATTTCCAATTTACCGGAACTCTCACGCTATCCGTTGGGAGACGCTTACAACCTTAGAATGGCGCTCTCCGAGAAAATAGGGGTTTCCCCTGCAAACCTCCTTTTCGGTGCGGGTTCCAATGAAATAATAGAGCTTCTCCTCCGCACTTTTACGCATGGCGAAGATAATATTCTCTTTCCTGCCCCTACCTTCTCTGTCTATGCCATCATAGCTCAAGCGATGGGAGCGGCTTCTGCTGCGGTTGACACCGCTCCTGCTTTTGAATTTGATACGGATGCTCTGCTAAAAAGCGTTACTCCGAAAACCCGGATACTCTTCCTTGCCTCCCCCAATAATCCGCCGGGTACATATATGAGAGAGAGGGAACTCCGCCGCCTTATAGCCGAACTGCCGGAAAATGTTATCCTTGCGGTGGATGCGGCTTATGCAGAATTTGCGGATGCGGCGGATTATCCCGATATAAACCATTGGCATAGGGAGTATCCTAATATTGTGGTTCTTAAAACCTTTTCCAAAGCATACGGACTTGCGGGTTTGCGGATAGGATACGCCATAGGGGATGAAGTGTGCATAGATATGATGAATAAGGTTCGTCAGCCGTTTAATACAGGTTCTCTTTCCCAATGCGCCGCTTGTGCCGCCCTTTCGGACACAGAGTTTCTTAATAAAGTTATTTCCGCCAACCTAAAGAATAAGCATCTCCTCTATAAAGAATTTGAAAAGCTGGGGCTCTCCTATATCCCAAGTCAGGCGAATTTTATCTTGGTCAGGGTGGGGGATGGCGAGAGGGTATTTCTGGAATTATTAAAGAAAGGGGTCATTGTCCGCTATATGGGAACTTCCCTTAAAGAATATATTAGAATCAGCATAGGGACGGAAGAAGAGTGCGAAATCCTTCTTTCATCTCTGAAAGAAGTGCTGTAGACCCTATGGCTGGCCTGATTTTTCCCTTGACATCCCCGGCGGCAGATATTAAGTTAGTTTAATCAGACTGTTAAAAAGCTGTTGCATACCTTAAAATTTGTGTGCTGAAAAAAAGCGTTGCATAACAATATAACAGGGGCTCGCTCCTTTTTCAAACACTCTGATTTAAGTTGAGGGCATTATGGGTAAAGGGTTTACGCTTGTTGAAATAACGATAGTTATGCTTATTATCGGCATAATTGCGGCGCTTGCCATAAAAGGGAGAGACCTCGTAGAGGTCGCCAATGTCCGTTCGGAACTGCGCAAACTGGAAAAGTTTGACCTTGCCGTCAAAACGATTGTATTAAAGAAAGGCACCAGCGGCAGTGCCGCCGCTTTTGACAAGTACAATTATGCTAAAGGCGAGGAGATCTCTGCTCAATTTTTCATAGATAACGGCACCCTTGACGAGAGGGATTTCCTAACCTATATGGTGCCGGCGACAAATAGGAAATCTGTATGGAGAACAACATTAAGCGGCGTAGAATCTGATATCAACATTGTTGTTCACGGCAGCTATACCCCTCAGGAAGGGTGTATGGTGGAATATATTATGGACGATATGAAAGCAAAAACCGGCAGAGTTGTTATGAGCCCTTTTATCCATAAGGGAGGACCGGTTGAACTTGATAACCAAACTTTTGACAGATGCGCAGAGTGGATTAATGTCTTTGACAACGCTAATAATGTTACTCTCAAGTATAGAGTTCTATAGCGGCATTATGTCCGTCCGCTCCTCAAAAATCATAAAAATATAGTATTTAGTAAAGGGGACCTAATGCAGTATGATATTCGGCTAGTAAAGTTGGTTTCCGGCGAAACGGTTATGGGGCAGTATGATTCGCAAAGTGAAGCCTTAAAAGATGTGGTCCTTATCCAAACTATTCCTACCGGAGCGGGAGTTCAGCTTGCAATCCTCCCTTACGGCTTTCCGTTGGAAGAAGACGTAGGCGGTGAAATAGCGGAGAAGTATATAATATACACCTATTCCAAAATTCCGGAGGAGCTTTCCAAAAAATATCTTGAAGCCAAAAGCAATATCCGCATTGCATCTTCCCTTGATCCGCTCGGAAATAAGGGAAGCGGCGGGATTCTCCTTTAATGCATGAAGTCGGAATAGCTCAGGAGATTTTAACGTTAGCTTTTAAGAGCGCGGACAAAGCAAAGAGTATTACACGTTTGGGGCTCACCGTTGGCAACCGTTCCGGCATTGACCGTTCCTCCTTAGAATTTGCGCTTTCCGCACTACGGGAGGGCACTATTGCAGCAGATTGCGCGTTTGATATAGTTGAAGTAAAAACTCGCGGGTTCTGCACTGACTGCGGAAAAGAGAGCTGCACCGATCCCTTTTTTGCCGTTTGTCCTCATTGCGGTTCTGCCATATTGGAGTACTCTGGCGGAGAGGAATTGACCTTAAATTATGTGGATTTTGAATGAATAAAGCGGAAATCTTAACTGAAGCCCTCCCATATATGCAAAAATACTACAATAAGACGGTAGTCGTCAAATTCGGCGGGCACGCTATGACGGATGAAGCCTTAAAATATGCCTTTGCATCTGACATTGTCCTGCTTAAACAGGTGGGGATAAACCCGATAATAATTCACGGGGGCGGCCCCCAGATAGGCTCTATGTTAGAGCGCCTTAAGATTGCCTTTAGCTTTGAGGGTGGCTTTAGAGTGACTTCCCCGGAGGTAATGGAGGTTGTGGAGATGATTCTCTCCGGCAAAATCAATAAAGAGATTGTTGGGCTCATCGCCGCAAACGGAGGCAGGGCAGTGGGTTTTTCCGGCAGAGACGGCAACCTTATCTCTGCAAAAAAGTTAATTCTTAAAGATACTTCCAAAGATTTGGGGCTTGCGGGAATCGTGGAAAAGATTGATACGGCGGTTTTGGAGGCAGTTCGGGATTTTATCCCTGTCATAGCCCCGGTGGGGATCGGAAAGAAAGGAGAGCCTTATAATATTAATGCGGATCTGGCGGCGGGGAGTATCGCAAGCGCTTTGAAGGCTGAAAAACTTCTCTTGCTGACCGATGTAAAAGGGGTGCTTGATAAAGACGGAAATCGAATTCCTTTTGCCACGCTTGCGCAACTTGATAAGCTGAGAGAAGAGGGGGTTGTAACGGGCGGAATGATCCCTAAACTGCAAGGAGTTTACGATGCCATTAATGCGGGGGTGGCACGGGTTAATATCATAGACGGGCGTGAACCGCACTCCATACTTTTGGAACTCTTTACCGACCATGGTGTGGGAACCGAGATAGTAAAACAATGATCCCCGCTATATTCCTAAATACCGTTATTGCCCCTGCCTGCGGTAACGATACAAAGATTTTATCCGCCTTTGCAAGTATTGACAGGGCTTTTTTCCTCCCTGAACCGATGCGGCATATGTCTTATGTGGATAAAGCTATTCCCATTGGCTATGCTCAGAGTATCTCTCAACCTTCGCTTGTCGCGTATATGCTGAAAGAGCTCAACTGCGGAGAGGTTGAAAGCTGCCTTGAGATTGGAGCGGGTTCCGGTTTTGTTACCTCCCTCCTCTCCAAACTTGTAAAATACGTCTATGCTGTGGAACTCCGTCCGGAGCTGGCGGAAGGGGCAAGAGAAAAGATACGCTCCCTCTACTTATCCAACGTTAAAATCAATTGCGGGGACGGAACGCAAGGGTGGGATAAGTTTGCCCCCTACGATAGAATTATAGTATCCGCCGGAGCGAAGAGTATCCCTGAGAAACTGACGGCACAGTTGAAGGACGGGGGGATAATGATTATTCCGCTGAACAATACCCTTACAAAGGTAGAAAAAAAGGGCGGTGCGTTAACTCATAAACCTTTAACAGCAGTTGCCTTTGTGGATTTTGTGGGAACATAAAATCCCGCGGCGGAACTTATAAGGAACCTGTTTTTATATTGCGGTTTCCTTCAGTTTCGAAAGAGCTTCCTCGGAAATTATAACTGTATCCATAGCTTTCGCTTTAATTTCATTATCCGTTTCACTTTTTTGAGCTTTTTCGCCCCTGATAAGGCGGGATAGATCGCTGACACTCCTGTCAGCCCAAGAAGATGAGGCGGAATAAGCGGCATACATATTATTTACAAGCAAAGAATTGTTCATTTTCTCCTCCGTTTTAACAATGCTCAAGCGCTTTTATAGCAATACTTGTGCCAAAGGAGAGGGTAAATTTTTCCGTTAGAAGGGGAGGGGGCAATAATACCAACCCCCAACTTGGAATTTTTTGTTGCTATATTTATTTAAAAGAATACAATAATCTGAATTGCATATGAATATACAAGAATTAGAACAGAGGATGCTCTCACACGGAGATAACAATATCCGTCTTATTAGGGTGAATGAAATGGGTTCTTCCAGAGCGCGGTTTCTAGGGAATCTCATAATATCTATGCGCCATTTTAAAGAGGGGAATGATGAAATTTTCTCGGTGCGGGCGAATCTTGTGGCAAATATTGCTTCCCGTGCCAACACTATGGGGGAGAAGTTATCCATAAACAAATTTGAGGCATATATAAACCACTCTGACCGCACCATCCGCCTGGGTCCCTCCTCCGGAGCACAACTTGAGGAATCGCTTCAGAATTACGGAATAGGCACTTACGCTTTTAATTGGCTCTTATCGGAGCTAAAGCGTATTGTGCCGAATTACGGTTTTAACCCCTTTGAAGTTACTTTGCCGGAAGAGATGAACATCTCATCGAAAGAACGTCTTATCTCTTTTTTTACTAAATTTGGCATAAATTTTAATTTTGTTGACATTGAACAGCGCAACGGCACCTTGCGTGCAAATACGCCTATGCAGATTATAACTCATTACAACTCCGATAAGATTCAAGAACTAGACCTTGAGGAATATCTTTTTTCACTCATAGTAGACCGCCATAAATTTGAAACAGAGATCGGCAAGTTAAAGGCGGAGATTGAACGTATGGGAGAAGAGAGTTTTGCGGGGATTCCCAAAAAGCAGTTGGTAAAATACACCCTTATCGGCTGTGCTTTTACAATAATTTTTATTCTAGTCTTAATTTTTAAATGAAACGGGTTGGTATTACGGCAACAATTCCAGTTGAAGCCGTGTTTGCTGCATCTATTGCACCTGTTGATCTCAATAATCTCTTTATTACCAATTTCAGCCCTTCACGTTTTATAGACGCCGCCCATAGCGAAGGTTTTCCTCGCAATGTATGCTCGTGGGTTAAGGCGATTTATTCCGTAGCCCGTCAAAGCAATATTGATGCAATAATATCCGTTATTACAGGCGATTGCAGCAATAATCAGACCATCTCGGAACTCTTTAAGGATATGGGGATAATGGTTCACGAATTTTCTTTTCCCATATCCAATAACAGCGAATATTCCCGTTCCCGCCTCATTGATGAGATTGATAGCCTGTGCGCCTTTCTCGGAACAGATTGTGGCAGACTTTCCGCAATGTTTACGGAGATCAAGACAATTCGGAAAAAACTAAAGGAGTTGGATGAACTCACGGTAAGCGGATATGTTTCTGGAGAAGAGAACCATTCATGGTTGGTGTCATCCTCTGATTTCAAGGGGAATCTAAGGCTTTATGAACAGAATCTGGACATGTTTCTTGCAAATGCAAAGAAACGCACCCCCGCCGCTCCCGCTGTCCGTTTAGCTTTTGTTGGAGTCCCTCCCCTTATTACAAACTTATACGAGTATATAAAGAGGATGGGGGCGGAAATCGTCTATAATGAAGTTCAACGCCAGTTCGCCATGTTGGACGAACAAGAAGATATCTATTCACAATACCTTAACTATACTTACCCCTTTGGTATTGCAGACCGAATTGCGGATATAAAGAATAACCTTCAGATGAGAAAAGTTGACGGGGTGATCCACTATATTCAATCATTCTGCCATAGGCAGATTCACGATATCCTCTTCCGCAAACACCTTGATGTTCCGATACTCTCCCTTGAAGCGGATGCTCCGGGAAAACTTGATGAACGCAGTAAAATCCGCCTTGAATCTTTTGTGGAGATGCTGCGGGGGAAAAGAGGGGAGAGAGCGGAGTGAAACCATATTCATAGCGGAGGGTTTAGACGGGGTTTCCTAGCTTTTTTATCTATGATATTTTCAAACAAACAGTTGCGGAGTTTATATTTAAATAAAAGCGGTTTAGTTTTGGTTATGACATTGATACTATTTGTTGTTTGACATTACTTAACTAATGGTGTAATGGATAGTGTCAACAAAATATACAACTACGAGGAAGTTATTAGGCTATAGTTCAGAATTTTGACGGGAAATTTGTTGCAGACGAAGTCTGATTTTTTATATTATCTTAAAGTAACTTTTAAAAGGAGAAACTATGCTCTGTCCATATTGTAAAGAAGAAACAGCGGAAGGCGCGATAAAGTGTAAACATTGCGATTCCATGTTGGTAGCTCCGGCGCGCCCTGCAAATCCTGACTTTTGCGGTCATAAAAGCTGAAGAGCCTATAATATCAAGGATTTAAAGCATTTT
>JAITJJ010000043.1 GCA_031278965.1 Deferribacteraceae bacterium | reverse complement strand
CGCATCCGTAGCGCCAGCCTTTATAACTCCTCCGCCATTGCAAAATATAAAAACACCTATGAATTTACACGCCCCGGACTTTTTTTATACGGGTATGTGAGCGGGGCGAATATAAAAGGGATTAAGCCCGCCATGACGATTTTATCTAAAATAGTCCACACAGCAAAATATAAAAAGGGCGATTCCGTCAGTTATAATAGGAAGTATATTGCGGAAAAAGAGGTGTGGGGCGGAGTGGTGCCCATCGGCTATGCGGACGGATACCGCAGGGAATTTTCCGATACCGCCCGCATGTATGCGGACGGTGAATATCTTCCGGTTATCGGAAGGATATGTATGGATATGACCATAGTGGATGTTTCCTGTTTTGGCGAAAGCGCTGTCGGTCGGTCGGTGGAGATTTTGGGGGAGCATGTCCCCGCGGGGGAGCTTGCGGGGCTTGCAAACACCATTGAATATGAGATTCTTTGCGGAATCTCCGACCGCGTACCAAGAGTATATGAGGTAACATAATCTTATGAGGGGCATATTGGCGTTTTTCGGAAGTATCGGGCTTAGCATTATCAGAAATTTCGGCTTGATTTCAATAATGCTGGCAAGCACTTTCCGCTTGGCAGTGCGCCCCCCGTTCCGCTTTAAGCTCATTATTAAACAGATGGAGTTCATCGGGGTATCATCGCTTATGGTGGTGCTTCTAGTCGGGCTATTCACTGGCATAGTCTTCCAGTATCAGGCTTACAAAGGGTTTTATGTGTTCGGAATGGAGGCGATGACGGGGATGGTAGTCGCCCTTGCTATGGCGCGGGAGCTTGGACCCGTTCTTTCAAGTATTATGATTGCCGCCCGCTGCAGCTCCGCCATAGCGGCGGAACTTGGCACTATGAGGGTGACGGAGCAGATAGACGCCCTCTTTGCTCAAGCGGTAAATCCGATCCAATATCTTGTGGTGCCGAGGGTCTTGGCGGGGATGATAGTCACCCCTATATTGAGCTTTGCCGCCACCATAAGCGGGATGGCTGGTGGGTATTTTGTCGGCGTGAATGTGCTTGGGATTAACTCCCACCTGTATTATGAGAATATGGTGCGCTTCCTTAAAATGTCGGATTTTGCTGACGGGGGGATAAAAGCTCTGGTGTTTGGAATCCTTTTGACCATTATCGGCTGCACTAAGGGATACAACGCTTCCGGCGGCGCTATGGGGGTGGGCGTTGCTACTACGGAGGCGGTAGCTCTCTCTTGCATTATGATTATATTTTTTGATATGATATTGACGGTAATGCTATACTGATACCCCCTCAATAAGGATTGTGCGGAAGACCGCCTTTTCTAAAGGAAATGGAAATGAACCTTGAAAACCGCATTTTAATGTCTATCCCCGAAGCGAGCAGATGGGCGGCGGACTATCTGAAAAAACCTGTTTCACCGTCTAATATAAGCTATCTTGTTCAATACGCACAGGTAAAAAAGACAACTCATAACGGCATTATCTGTATATACATAGATGAATTGAAGGAATACTATGATGCTTTGCAGAGGACTCAGGCAGAAAAATGGAACGGGAAACAGGGGTTTGAAGATATCCTTGCCTTTGCAAATCTGCGGGAAAAGGACACCACTAAGCATATACACCGCCTGCACCCCTATAAAGGCAAGTTTATTCCCCAGTTAGCGGAATACTTTTTAGACTCGCATACCGATGAATTAAAAAGAGAGGTTTATTTTAGTAAAGGCGATATAATACTCGATCCTTTTTGCGGAAGCGGAACGGCATTGGCACAGGCGAATGAACTTGGCATGCATGCCGTTGGGGTTGATATTTCCCATTTTAATTCCCTCATATCAAATTGCAAAATCGCAAAAGTTGATCTGAATATTTTAAGCAGGGAAATTAAAAGAATGACCGATGCTTTAACCTCCTTTGTTTATAAAAGCAGGATACTTGATTTTGACAATGAATTGCTTGGAAAATTAAATCTTTTTAACTTAGAGTATTTTCCAAGCTATGAATATAAGATTGCAGTTAAACAGAAGGCCATAAGGGAAAAAGAGTTTGCAAAACAGAAAGAAGCTGAATTTATCCCGATATATGAAGAATTGGTAAAAAAGCATAACATTCGCCTTCATAATGAAGATATCGGCACTTTTATGAATAAATGGTTTTTGCCGAACGTGATTTCTGAATTGAGGTTTGCGGCGAAATTAATAAAACAGAGTAAAGATCGCGGAATAAACGATATTCTGAAACTTATTTTAAGCCGCACCATGCGTTCCTGCCGCGCCACGACGCACTCCGATCTGGCAACGCTTATTGATCCTGTGAACACCCCTTATTACTGCACTAAACATTATAAGATTTGCAAACCTATATTTACTATTGCAAAATGGTGGGCAACATACAGCAAAGATACCATCGCCCGTTATAGAGAATTTGGGCAAGTGAGCACTCTCACAAATCAACTCTGTTTGACAGGAGACAGCCGCACAATTAACATATTTCAGGAAGTCCCATGGCTTTCAGGGCGCAAGATTGACGGTATTTTTTCAAGTCCTCCGTATGTTGGTATGATTGACTACCATGAACAACACGCATACGCCTATGATCTATTCGGTTTTCCACGGCACGATGAAAGTGAGATAGGCCCGCTTTGCAAAGGCCAGGGGCGTGAAGCAAAAGAGGCTTATATAAAAGGGATTGCTGATGTGCTGCATAACTGCAAGAAATATATGAAGCCGGATTTTAACATATTTTTGGTTGCAAATGACAAGTATGGATTATATCCTATCATTTCAGAAAGAGCGGGCATGATAATAGTGAACCGATATAATCGTCCCGTGATAAACAGAACCGAAAAGGATAAAGGTGAATACAGCGAAACAATATTTCACCTCAGGAATTATTATGCTAAATGAGCAACAAAAATATAATATTGAAAATATCTTGAAATCTTGTTTACGGGATAAGTTTCAGCACTATAAACCCGAATCAAAAGTCATGCCTTTTCATACAAGATTGCTTGGCAATGATAGAATGGCTCTATTCTCTTTTATTCAATCGCTCAATACCAGCTTTGGCACTGCAATTTTTGAACCTGTGGCTGTTGCTTTAGCTCAAATAAATTTTGAAGTTGTAGAGAGGCAAAAAGTTGTGGGAGCAGAAATCAGCCGAGATGCGTTGGCGTTGATTGATAACATTATGAGAGAACTAAAGGCCGCCATCCGTCACCCATCGCGAGATAATGAAATTGCGGCAATCCGCAAAGTGGCGCAGCAGGGGAAAATGATAAGAATAAAGCCCACAAAAGCTGATTTGTATCTTAAAGTTAAGAACGGAGATTTATACTTCTTTGATATAAAATCGGCAAAACCTAATAAAGGAGAATTTGAAGGATTTAAGCGGACATTGCTTGAATGGACCGCGGTCTGTTTGGGAGAAAATCCGGAAGCAAATATATATTCCAAGATTGCAATCCCATACAATCCCTACGAACCTGAACCCTATGCAAGAAGGACTATGGCTGGGATGCTTGATCTATCAAAAGAACTCATAGTAGCAGAAGAATTTTGGAACTTTCTCGGTTGCGGCAACGTGTATAACGATCTGCTTGATTGCTTTAAGCGGGTGGGGATAGAATTAAAACAAGAGACAGATGATTATTTTGCACGGTTTAACAGGTAAAATTTTATGATTAAATTTATTCATACAACCAAGAAGTTCGGCGATAACGTGGTGCATAAAGATATTGATTTGCACATTGAAAGGGGTAAAATTACCTTTATTATCGGACCGTCCGGCACGGGGAAATCCGTTTTTATTAAGCAGATCATTGGCTTAATAAAGCCTGATACGGGAAGTATCCTCTTTGACGGGCAAGACATATGTGCAATGGACGATTCGGAGCTTTTAGGTGTGCGGCGGAGGGTCGGGCTTCTCTTTCAGAATGCTGCTCTCTTTGATTCTATGAATGTGTTTGATAATGTTGCTTTCCCGCTGCGGGAGCATACGGAGAAGACGGAGGCGGAGATAGCGCGTATTGTCCACGATAAATTAAGGCAGGTTGGCTTGAAAAATATTGACATGGCTTATCCGTCTGAACTCTCCGGGGGGATGAAAAAACGGGTGGGGCTTGCACGGGCGATAGCCTTAGATCCGGAGGTCATGCTTTATGATGAGCCCACCACGGGGCTTGACCCCATTATGACGGATGTGGTGGACTCTCTTATAGTGAGCATGCAGCGGACATTAAATTCCACATCTGTTGTAATCTCCCACGATATTAAAACAACCCTTGAAGTTGCGGATAATATTATTATGATATATGCAGGAGAGGTGGTGGCAAGGGGAACGCCAAAGGAGTTTCAGGCATCTGAAAACCCGATAGTCAGGCAGTTTTTTTCCGGTTCCTGGGAGGGACCGATAAGCGTGTATTAAACTCTCCGGAAGGTGATTCCCCGCCCTCCTGCAATAAAAGTTTTGTTGCGGCGAAGTAAACGCAAAATACGGTTTATTAAAGGAGTTTTGTTTGAGCGAGATTAAAGTAGGTATATTCGTATTAGCGGCAATCATCGGAATTCTTGCCGTCTCTGTGGTCTTAAACAGTTTTAACTTCTTTAAGGAGCAAGGGATAGAGGTGAGTTTTCTCTTGGGCAACGCCGGAGGGATTGTGCCGAAATCCAAAGTAAAATATATCGGCGTGCAGGTGGGAACGGTAAGCTCCGTTGATCTCATTGAAAACGGGGTGAGGGTTCTTGCGGTTTTGAAGCCGGAATACTCCGCTATCCCTGATAATATAATAGTTATGGTCAGTCAGGACGGTTTTATCGGGGAGCGATATTTAGAGCTTATCCTCCCCAAAAATGAGCCTGTTTCTTCGGAATATCTGAAGCAGGGAGGGCATTACTCCCGCTATAGGGCGCCGCAATCTATGGAGGATATAACGGAAAAAGTTGATCAGATTGCAGATCAGGTAAACGAGTTCACGCATTCGTTAAACGAGCTTTTTACCTCCGAATCAAGCAACATCCGTGAGATAATTAAAAACTTGAATGAAACGATAAAATCTTTAAACTCCATAGTAAACAAAAATGAAGAGGCAATAAATGATATTATCTCCAATGTAAAAACCGTTACAGATACCCTTGAGGCGGCGTTGGGGGATAAGGACAAAGAGATAAGCGATATGGTGGATAACTTCGCCGCCCTCTCCGATAACTTAAAACAGTTTTCAGAAGATCTTGAGGCGATTTTAAGCGGAGAAAAAGATAATCTCTCCCAGAGTATAGCCAATATCCGCGACCTAACCGATAAAGCATCCGTAACTATAGATAATTTAAACAAAATAACCTCCGATGCCTATGAAGGGAAGGGCACGCTGGGCATGCTCTTGGCGGACAATGAAACAAGAGATAAACTGAAAGGCACCATAAACTCTCTGGCGGATATGACTACAAAGGCAAACAACCTTGTGATTGAGATAGAGACAGGTTTTGAAAGCCTTACCGCTTTCGGAGACTACCGCGGGCGCTTTGACGTCCGTTTGAGACCCAACGACCGCAAGTTTTATCTGGCGGGGGTAAGCAACAACCCTGTGGGAACGGTTAAAAATACCAGAACTTACATAGCGGGTTCCGGCACCCCCGGCGTGCCTTTCACCTATTATGAGGAAAAGGAGGAGATAAGGGAATCCTCCCTTGTATTCTCTCTGCAATATGCCATGCTGTTTAACGGAGGGATGTTTACTCTGCGCGGGGGGCTCTTTGATTCGCGTCTTGGTTTCGGGGCGGATTTTAAACCGTTTGATTCCCAGAAGCTCTACCTTACCTTTGAAGCTTCTGACTTTTACAGAACCCACTACGGCACTTACGGGAAGGCAAACCTAAAATATTACTTTTTAGATAACTTCTTTGTTCAGGCAGGGTGGGATGATATGTTCTCCGGCGCCTTCTCCAGTTTTTCGGTGGGCGGCGGGATTACGTTTATTGACGATGACTTAAAATATGTGATAACCTCCGTGCCCCTCCCGTCCATGCAATGATTTGGATGAGGTTTGCCACTCGGAATGCTATTGATTATTTGCCGTAACCTTAGGTTATCTCTGCATCAACGGTCTATGAGGGAAAATAATTTTTGACACAGGCAATCTTTTTATGCTATTAAGCAATTGAGGTATTATTAGGCGAGGTTGCAGCTATGGTGCGGTTTTTATTCTCTTTAAGCTTGGCGTTTTTGTTTGTCAGTACTGCTGTCAGCGCTCAGGAAGGTTATGCCGGTCCGTCTGCGGCGCTTGTAACTGTTGCCGCCGCAAAAGAGCTTAAAGATGATACCCCCGTAATAATCAGGGGAAAGATTGAAAAGTTTTTGGGTGGCGAAAAGTATCTGTTTTCAGACAATTCCGGAAATATAGTTGTGGAGATAGATGATGAACTTTGGAGAGGGATTTCGGCAGACCAAAATGATCCGGTTGAGATAACCGGAGAGGTTGAAAAAGATTTCACAAGCGTTGAGATTGAAGCAAGCAGGATAAAGAAGATATAGCCGCTTATATCCGAACGGCATTAACCTTTCCGCCCCCCTCTAAAGAACATCCGCTCTTACTTGAAGCTGTCCGTTTAATCGCTCTCTCCTCAAGGGACGGTTAGGATAAATTCGTGGTGGCATGCCTCATTGCAATACAGTATTGATTTCCCGTGCAATTTATGGCAGAGCGTGCAGCGGATCTGTCCTGCATGGGAATTATGCGGACTGACAGTGAATTCAAGCCCGTTTTTCTCTTTCAGAACCATTGGCGTCTCGTCTGATCTGTCGCCGTGGCACTCAATACACGAGCTTTGAGGGGCGTTCTTTACGGGTTTATCCGTTGCGTGGCAATCGGTGCACCCAAGCTCCGCTTCGGCGTGCGCTCCGGTGATCTCCCCTGACCTTTTTTCAGCCGCAAAGACGGCTCCCGTCAATACGGCGGCAATGAGCAGCAACATTAGTTTCCGGTTCATAATTTCCCCTTAGGTTTTTTCGTGAGGCATCTTAATCCCTCGGTCTATTCAAAGCGGTAACATATGAAATTGTTTTAAAAAATAAAAATAATATACTATAATATTTATTAGGGGATCGCATGCGGCAGATAGGTTTTCAAACTCCGTGGATATATCTGGAGGAACCGCCCGAGTTGCGGGAAATCTATTTCAAATACGGGCGGATTGAAACAGTCAAACGCGGAACCCTTCTGCAAAACGGGGGCGAAAATACAAAGCGTTACTATGTTGTCAAAGGTCTTGCCACCCACGGCTTAGCTGTGGCTACAGGGAAGAACTGGACTCCGCTTCTTGCCATACCGGGCAGAGCCATATCCGACATAGACGGCTTTACGCAGGATCTGCTCAATATGCCGGCCTATGTTATCCGTGATTCCGCCCTTCTTAGTTTGGACGATGACAAATGGGAAAAATATGTGCTGAACGACCATGAACGCTTTAAACTGTTTGCGCATTATATGATTCTAAAGATGGAATCCATTACGGAGGCTATGATCCTAAACTACAGCTTAACCGCGGAGGAGAGGCTTAAAGCGTTCCTCAAATCCCTTCTGTATAACTATAACGCATTGAGCGAGGGGTGGAACAAGATTCCTCTCACCCTCAGCAACAAGGAATATGCGGCGTTTACAGGCTCCACAAGCATTTCCGTATCCAGATATTTTACGGCGTGGCGCGAGGCGGGGTTAATCAAAAAATCCCGAAGCCGGAGCATACACATTCATTCGGATATATTTAACGATCTTTACGATTGGGTGGATGAAGAATACGGCTCAAACTACCGCTATGAAATAAGATCCCGGTTTCTCAGAAGATAACCGGACCGCCGCCGGGCAGTCCGGTTTTATGAGGAAGCTATCTCTTTTTTCCAAGCTCCCGCGCTATATTATCAACGATAATCCGACCCGCGGAGATTGAAAAACTTGTATCCGTTCCGCCGCTGACGCGGGGCATAGGATATGTGTCGGACTGCAGACCGCCGATCATAACCCCTGTAACATATAACCCCGGAATCAGATGACCGTCTTTATGGCGCACCTGCAGATTTTCATCAGACACGGCTCCGCCGTTCATATTGATGATAGTATGATACATCTTAACGGCGTAATACGGACCTCTGTCCATTTTTTTCAGATAGTAGTGCTGCTTAAGAAGCTCGTCATCCATAAGTTGATCGGCGAATTTATTGTTGCGGTCAACTGTCGCCCGCAGCGCTTTGGGATCGATCCCTGTCTTTTTGGCCAATTCTTCAACCGTATTCGCCTTGAATACGTAATTTGTTTTATATCCCAGATCAAAAGCCTCGTCCACTTTGTTCAGCTTCTGCCCGATCGCCACAAACGAGATGGCGCCATCAGCCGGATTGCCGTTTTTAATGACATCCTGCTTTACATCTTCATTAAAAACGGAGTAGTAAATCCCTCCTTGCGCCATAAGCCTGTGCGCCTGAAAGAACATGAACGGGTTGCTCTCGTCAGCGAAGCGTTCACCGCGGGTGTTTACCCATAGGTACGGAAGTCGTCCGAAGATATACATCGCCTGATGACGCGGATCGGTTCTTATCAGATTATAGTCTGTCCCTTCCAGACCATACGGGTGGGCATGCTCCGTATCAATTCCGTGATATTGATCCATCTGGGCGCCCACAGCCTCGCACATATCGTGACCGTCCCCGGTTCTAAGCTCGTTAAAGTTGCCGAAGAGCTTGTATTCCGTGCCGCGCATCCATGGATTTTTCTTATCAATGCTCTCTTTTCTGACATCGCCGCCGGTTGCCATAATGGTATATTTTGCACGGACAACGATCTCTTCGTCATCGGCGTTTACACCCCGCACGCCCACAACAGCGCCTCTGGAATCTTGAATAAGCTCTGTAGCGCGGGTTTCAACCAGTATCTTAACATATTTGCTGTTGCGGAGGATTTTATTGAAGCGTTCAATAACTCCCGCGCCAAGTTCAGGATAGAGCAAAAGACTTGTATTTTGCTGAAAGCCGACGGGGACATATTTTACCCCAAGACTCTGCATCCAATTGATGGAATTTGCCATCTCATAGACCAGACGTTTTACCAGTTTCGGGTTTGCAAAATAATGGCGGAACTCCATATACTGCTGATAATATTGGGATGGTGAAGCGCCGCCGTTTGCTATTGCAAGCGGGTGACCGGCGCCTGCCGAACCGGACGTGAACGGACCCTGTCCCCCGACAACCGGAGCTTTTTCCAACACAATCGTGCTTATCTCCGCCTGATGGGCGTTCACGGCGGCAATCAGGCCTGACCAGCCGCCTCCGACAATCACAATGTCCGCCGCATACTCTCTGGCGGAAGCAAAGTCGGCGATTAAAAGGAACATAAAAATTGCAATAAACTTTCTTTTCATAAGACGCCTCCTGTGTTTGAAGATAACATAGGGCGAAACAGTAAAATAATAACATGTGAAATTAAATTATAAAAAGATCGAAAATATATTATCCGGATTATTTAACCGCAATAAAGTTGCTTGCTTTTTTCGCAATAATAACTATTTTTACATAACGGTTACACGCATGATTTTTACTAAGAATTTTGTCCTTTTATTTATCTCAAATCTGTTGCTCATAATGGGGATAATGCTCCTTCTCCCTATTCTTCCTCTATTTTCCACACAGGTGCTCGGTTTGGCCGAGAGCCATGTGGGGATTGTTGTCAGCGCTTTTGCCTTTGCGGCTCTGATATGCCGCCCCTTTATAGGTTATGCTGTGGATAACCTGAACCGGAAATTCATCTTATTGTCCGCTTCCGTAATATTCACGGCGGTGTTCTTCTCCTATTCCCTGGTTTCCGCCATAATCCCCCTCCTGTTTCTGAGGGTGGCGCATGGGATAAGCTGGGCTTCTTTTTCCACCACCGGACCCGCGGCGGTGACGGATATACTCCCCCTTAAAAAGCGGGGCGAAGGATTTGGCTACTTCTCTATGGGGCTTCCCATAGCTATGGTGGCAGGTCCTGCTCTGGGGGTGTTAATCTTGGAGCATACGGGGAGCTTCAATCTGATCTTTTACGGCAGTGCGGCAATGGGGGTTGTGGGAACGGTTTTTGTGGCGATTCTCAAGCTTCCAAAGGAAAAGAGGGAGAAAAAACCGTTTATCCTCTCTCCGTTTGCTCTCTATGAAGGGCGTTCTCTGGGGATATCGCTCCTGCAGTTCTGTTTCAGCTTTTCCTACGCGGGGATAGTTACGTTTATGCCGCTGTATTCCCATAAAACCGGTATAGGCAACTCCGGGTGGTTTTTTGTGGTTTACGCCATAGGGATACTTATATCCCGCTTTAGGGTCAGGCACACTTTTGACCTAAAAGGACCCGACCGCTTGATTCTCACGGGGTTTGCATTTTTTATAATGGGCTTAATCGCTCTGGCGTTTATGAGCGGAGCTTTTCTCTTTTACTTTGCCGCAGCCGCCGCGGGCTGTGGAGCAGGGATAGTTCTGCCAACCCTTGCCACCATGAATATGAATGTTGTTCCGCAATCCCGCAGGGGGAAAGCAAACGCCACTCTCTTTACGGCAATAGATATAGGGGTGGGTTCCGGGGCGTTTATACTCGGCTTTGTGATAGAAAAGCTGTCCTATACGCTGACATATATTATAGTTGCGGCTATTCTGATACCGCCGGTTATCTGGTATTTTAAGAGCGGGAGAAAAGGGTATCTCTCCTATATAGCGTTGGCGGAAGAGGAAGACAGCGCATAAACTAAGTAAGGGCTGATTTAAGATGAATTTTTAGCATATTTTTTGTAAATGCAATTTCCATTTTAATTTATATGTTAAACTATAACTCATCAAAGGCAGATGTAATTAAGGGGGAGCGATTATGTTTCAGCAGACATTTACGGATATAGAATATGCAATGCGGAAGCGTCTTACGGGGCGGGAAAGATTTTTGAAAATGACGGAAAAGATAATTCCGCGGTCTTAAGCGGATAAATATGATAGCGGCATTTTATTCGAAGGGAGGCAGGGGCCGTCCTCCGAGGGGGATAGAGATGATGCTGCGGATGTATCTTTTACGATGTCGGTTCAATCTTTCCGATGAGGGAGCAGAGGAAGCGATATATGACAGTTATGCGATGCGCAGGTTTATGTGTCCTGATTTTTCCGGGGAGCAGGTTCCTGATGCGGCGATATTATTGAAGTTTCGTCATTTATTGGAGAAACACAATATAGGGGAGGGATTTTTTAATCATATCCGCGGGGCATTAAATGGGAGCGGTCTGATGATGAGGGGAGGGACGATAGTTGACGCGGCCCCCATAAATGCACCGGGTTCGACCGGGAATGAGCGCAAAGAACGGGATTCTGAGATGAAGCAGACGAAGAAAGGCAACCGGCGGTATTTTGGTCTGAAGCATCATACAGGAGCGGATGCCGAGAGCGGTTATGCCCGCAGTTTTGAAGTAACGGGTGCCAATGAGCCTGATATAACGGAAGCGCACAAACTCATAAGGGCAGATGACCGTGTTTTGTATGGAGATGCCGGTTACACCGGCTTGGATAAGCGGGAGGAGACAGTCAGAGATGAGCATTTATCCAAGGTGGACTACAGGATAAATCGCAGGCGGAGCACTCTTCAGAAAGCAGCCGGAGGTTTTCTGAATGCTGAGCGTGATATGGAGTGGCGTAAATCATCGGTTCGCAGTAAAGCGGAGCATGTATTTTTGACAGTGAAGCGTGAGTTTGGATACCGTAAGACAGTATACCGCGGGTTATTCAAAAACAGGCATCGTCTCAG
>JAITJJ010000009.1 GCA_031278965.1 Deferribacteraceae bacterium | reverse complement strand
CGTCTTTGCCAAACCACTCAATAGGCAGGTGTCATGGCATGAAGCTTATAAAATCTGCAATGGCATAGACTATACCGGTAACCCCACTGTATGGAAAGTTGACAGCGGATATGTGGGCGGCGAAAAACTTCCCCTTATGGAGCAACTGCAGACTGTATCAATGCCCGGCAAAAAAATCCGATCCTTATGCAATGGGCGCTGCCATTGCCGCCGGATGGAAGCCGGGCTGATACCGGAATGGCAGAGCTGTTATGAAAAACCGCGCCAGTTATGTAAACCTGATAAATGGGACCAATCACGGTTCCGGCGGCAGTGATATCAAACACGCACAGTTTTTGACCTGTATCAAAATATAATTACTGTGCATAATTTTCTTTTCTTTACAATTGTAATAACGTCCTGGAAGTTTGTATTTTTTCTTAATATTAATATGAAGGTTCGTCCATATGCATATCGTTTGTAGAAAAAAGAACCGATACAGGAAAACTTCTTCTTCGGAGGCAGGATAGAGATGATTTTTAAGGCAGCAAAAGATCCTAATGTTTCAGTTGTTATTGGTTTATCTGTTTATACAACTGCCACGAAAGGAGTTTTTCGAACAGTTGATAGCGCTTGAAGCGCTTATGTTCAGCATCTGTCATCTCCATTGCGGCGGAGAGGGTGGTTTCTCCCGTCCACTCCCTAAATTCCCCGCTCTTATAAGCATAAGTGCCGGAGGAATCAAAGACCGTCCCCGGAAAATATCCGAAACAGAACGGTTTATCTTTATCTTCCGCCAGAAGATCGCAGCCAAGCGAGTAATATTCGGTATCCTTTAAGGTTATGTTATAGAGTGTCGCCCATATATCTTTATGACTTGCTGCCGTCAGTGGATCAAAGTACGCATATTCACGGTATTCGTCTGGGATATATAAATAAAACGGCACCGCCCAGGAGAGTACCGCTTCCGCGGGATCGGGGTAGCCAACCCCGCGGATATTGTGGTCTCCGGTAACCGCCACCACCGTATGCCCCCGCAGGCTTCCGCCCTTTATATTTGTAAGAAACGTCCCCAGAGCATTATTTACATATCTTAACGTATTAAAAACGTTTATAATCCCTTTTTTGCTTGCGGCAAGGTTTGCAAGGCGTTTAAACTCCGCTTCGCTCATATTTATTGCCGGCGGGACAAAATCTTTAGGATATTCATACGGCGGATGAAATGTGGTGGAGAGGGCTAATACCAACAGGCGTTCCCCATTCTTCTCCGCCTCTCTCAGACGGTTCTCTATATACTTAAACATATACTCATCGGCAATTCCCCAAGCGGTGGTTTTAGCCTCCGGAAAAAGCCTTTGAAGGGCGTTCTGTTCAACAAACTCGCTCACCCCCTGTTTTGGGAGAAAATTGTTTAGATTCCGCCATGAACCGCTGCCAGATGTAACAAAAACTGCTTTATAGCCGCTGTTAAGATACGGCTTCAGCATGTTGCTTGTAAAATCAAAGGTTTGAAGGGGTGATTGACTTATGCTGTCGCTTGGGCTATGCAAAAAGAGGCGAGTGAAAGAATCAAGGGTTCCGCTCCCCTCCGCCGTAAACCTGCGGAAGAGATAATCTTCTTCCCAATGTTTCCGTAGTTCCCCAAAAAGATCCCGATCAACCCTGTCAAAATTCAACAGGTGCGTTCCCATGCTCTCCATAATAAGGAATACTACATGGGGCGGTTTCTCTTGAGCGGCAGGGGGGATTGTGCGGGTGGCGAAGCTAAAGATTGAGAGAGCGCTAGGTTTTGCCTCTCCGAAAAACTCTTCCAAAATCTCATCCATATCCCCCCAATCCTCCGCGAGCCCCAGATTTTTCTTATAGCTTTTGTAGTGTTTCAGTGCCCAATCAAAAGCCATAAACGAGTTAGGGGTAAGGGAGTTAAGGAGAGTGAGCTCAGATACTTGGGCGTTGTTCTGGCGAAGAGGAAAAAGCCCCATGGAACCCCGTGAACCCGACAGTATAAGCCCCGCCAAAAGCGCTGTTCCGATAATGGCGCTAGGAAGCGAGGGGGCTTTGAAGGCAGAGGCAATTATCTTGTCCCGCCAAAATTTATAGAGTTTATAAAACCCCCATGCGGATATAGCCGCGGCAAGGATTATTCTGACTACAGGGTATTCAAACCAGACAGTTTTTAGGATCGCCATGGTATCGTCATCTATAAGCCCGAAAATGAATACGTCAACAGGGCGGTTAAAGGTATTAAAGTAAAAGACGGTGAGAACAGAGGAGAGAATAAAAACCAGCGTGGAAAATGCCGCGATATAGGGATAGGCTCGTTGAAAAATCTTAAAAGAGCCGCCACGGAGGGCAAGAACCGCTGCCAATACCAGAAAGAAAGCATACGCGTAAGTTGCTGTGCGGAGATCAAAGCGTAGCCCTATATAAAACATCTTTAAAATATCGGCTTCATAATCCGAAAGAATATCCGCCGACCCGTGCCGAATCAAAAGATATGCCCTTGGCGCGCCTTGAATTATGAGGGCGGCAAGAAAAGGGAGTATCAGAAGGATAAGCGCCCGCATAGAGCGGACAAACCAGATTTTAAAACTGTTCATAAAAGCAAATCTTGTTTTTGGGCAATTCAAAACCCTTCTTAAACCCGCATATAAAGCAGCGACTTCTCTATATGAAAGGCGTTATCGGCAATAAAGTCCATACCACTCTTTCTGATTATATTACCCATTGCTGCCAAGCCCTCTCTCTATCTGTTTTTCGTATAGTCTTACAGGTTCTGTCACAAGGTTGTTGGGTTTAAGGAAGTCAAAGCGGTTGTTACGATCTACTTTAATCTGTTCGCCGTCTCTGTATAGGGAGTAAACGCTCGTCTCATCGCCTTTTTGGCGGTTGACTGCAAAGCAACTTGCCAGAATCTCGCTGTGAGTGGCGATAAATATCTGAACGCCGTTGCGCGAAAGCTCAAGGAGAATGTCAGCAAGCACAGGCAAAAGTTCAGGATTTAAGCTGTTTTCAGGTTCATCCCAGAATAGGACGGATCCGGATTTAAGTTGTCCGCTTGCCGCCAATAGTCCTAGTAAACTAAACTTTTTATACCCGGATGCCTCGTTGGCAAAAGGTATGCGGATACCGTCTGTTCTCAAGGGGTAAAAAGATCCTTCGCCCTTGTCCCAGCGGATATTACCGCCGATAATTGCCGCAATTTTTTGACCTATGGATTTTTGCGTTGCACTTTGTTCGTTTGTCGGCACATCCATTGCTGCGATGAGAATATCTTTATAGATACGGCTAAATCCCGTCTGCTTCTGTTCAATAAAAGTCAGTAGCCCTCTGGCGTGTTCAAGAATATCTTTTTTAGGGATGTAAACAAAGGATAATGATCTAAATAAGCCTGGGTCAACCTCTTCATCCATATCTATGGTTATCTCTGCGCTGCCCCATTCCGCTTGAAGTTCAATGTCCAAATCTGATGGGATATCAGCTCCATCTCTTAATAAAGAATAATAGTCATCTCTTATTTGAGCAATACATCCGCCTTCGTCATTTAATATTTCATATTTAAGATCGTATAAACAACGGAGCAACGTTGTTTTCACTGTTGCATTTCCGCCGATGAACAGATTCATGCCGGGGCGGAAGTCCGCTCTGAACTCGCCCTTGAATACTCGGGGATATTCGATTTCAATATTATTGACAGGCATCTGTTGTCCTCCGCAAAGCCCAACTGCTGCTTTGCAAGCGATTAAAACTTCTTCCTTATCTTCCTCTTTTCAGGCGGTTTACGCTTTCTCTTCAGATTTTTCAGCATTATCTGAAACTTCTCAGGCAGCGGAGCGATGAGGGAATCGTCTGGAACTATATATTTTAACGGTTGATTTATGTATGTCTCTATGGACGGGAGCATATACGCGTCATCTTCAGTGGCGAAGCATATGGATTTCCCCTTGGCACCCGCCCTCCCCGTGCGCCCTATGCGGTGCACATAGTCCTCCGGATCCAGCGGGAGGGTAAAGTTAAAAACTGCCTCTATCCCTTCAACGTGTATACCCCGCCCTGCAACATCTGTGGCGACCAGAATATTAATCTTTCCGTTGCGAAGGTTTTCAAGAGTTTTAATGCGTTTGGACTGGTTGACATCCCCCGTAAGCATACCGCACAAGAAATTACAGGCGGCAAGCTGCTCTGCAAGGCGGTTTACCTGATCTTTCCGATTTGCAAAGATTATCCCTCTCGTGAGGTTCATTTCAATCAGAAGGTTTATCAATAGATTAAGTTTATCATCGCCGCTTATGATATATGCAAGCTGTTCCACATCGGCGCTTGTTATCTGCTCCGGCTCTATCTCCACCTGAATGGGGGTGTTCATCCACATGGAAGCAAGCCGCAAAATCTCTTTGGGAAGGGTAGCGGAGAAGAGCATCGTCTGCCTCTCGCTTTTCGGTGGGGTTGCATCTATAATTCGGCGGATGTCCGGCAGAAACCCCATATCAAGCATCCGATCCGCCTCGTCAAGAACAAGGATTTCCACCCGATCAAGCCTGAGCGAGCGTTGTTTATAGTAGTCTAAAAGCCTTCCCGGAGTAGCGATTATTATGTCCACATAATCATCCAAGGCGTTTTGTTGAACATCATAATCAATCCCGCCGAATATAGCAAGGGTGCGGGAGTTGCAGAACTGCCCCAGCTCGTCTGCATCTTTTTTTATCTGCAGCACCAATTCTCTGGTGGGTGCCATAATCAGAGCTCTCGGAGCCCCCTCAAGCCGCGGCTTCATAGGGCGGTTTTTCATCAGGTGTTGATAGATCGTTAAAAGAAAAGCGGCGGTTTTGCCTGTGCCGGTTTGCGCCCGCCCCGTAACATCCACCCCTTTTAAGGAGTGGGGAAGAATCTGTGATTGAATATCAGTGGCATATTGGAAGCCGATAACATTTATTGCCCTTAAAAGCGGCGAAAGAATTCCCAGATCAATAAAACGGCTCTTTCCTTCTTCAGAAGCCGGAACCTCCGGCTCCCAAGCCTCCGGCGTAAAATCCTCAATAAGAGGCGTCATCGGCGCTTTCGGTGCACGCCTTTTTACGGGTGGTTTAGTTTCCGTCTTCCCTTTTGGCTTATTTGTTCCTAAACTTGGGGCGGAAATGCCCCGCGGGGAAGGACTCGGCTTTATCCGCCTTGATCCCTCGCTTATCGGTCTGGGTTGTTTTGCGGGAATATCTTTTTTGGAAAATTCCTCATCATATGGCGCTCTGTCTTCATTAGCTTTACGCACCCCGTCTTTTTTGGGAGAAGGGGCAGCCTCCTTAATCCGAATCTCCTTTACTTTTATTTTCCGCTTTTCTG
>JAITJJ010000236.1 GCA_031278965.1 Deferribacteraceae bacterium | reverse complement strand
TGATGACTTCTTGTATGATAGTGCTTGGAGGGGATATTCATACTAACTCCCTGTCAGGGAGGGGTGACTTACAAAAGTGAATGCCTTTGTAAATCGGAGCGGTTCAGGGTTGGTGTTTTAAAATTAAACATCCGTTCTAAAACAGCACCCCTTAAAACCGACTTTTTCAACAGTCTGGTGCCTATATTTTTTATAGGCATAACATTTCCAAAAATTAAATGAAGTTTTTTTGCCAAAATTGCAAATAATCCATAAAAAAAATTCAATTTTTAAATTAGTAATAACGCGCAACTTGCTTATAAATAAAAAAATATATTTATTCTTTACAAAGATAATGATTTATGTTAAGGATAGTTATGTTCAAAAACTTTACTCTTCTGTTTTTTCTGGCTGTTTTTTCAGCTATCTTTCTTGCCGCTTGCACGGCTGCAAAGACAAATACTCTTGTAAACGGCAAACCCGCGTGGTTTTGGTCTCCCAATGACGGGGAGCTTTTAGGGGGTGTAGGAGAAGCTGGGACACATATTGACGGCCTAACCGCCCAGAGGCAGCTTGCCGTATACAGGGCGATTGAGGATATAGCAAAACAGAAAGGAGTTAAAGTGGACAGCGTTCAAACTCTTCAGCAGCACACCACAGAAACCTCAACTTCCAGCAAAATGGATGTTTACAGTGTTCAGACGGTTTCCGGCGTGATGGTTACCGCCCGGGTCAGGGAATTTTGGATAGACCCCCAAACTAAACGTATGTTGGTATGGGTTACGGAAGTTAGATAAATTAGGAGTTTTTTATGAAAAAACTAATGATCCTTTTGCTGGTTCTTTTTGTATCAGCCTCTTGCACTGTGGTCGTTAAACCCCCTGTGGATGATTCAAGATCAATTCAGCGCAGCAACGAAGCATTCAAAGACCTTGATACCAACACGAGATAATCAATGAAAGGGTTACTCTTATTTCTTGCAGCTTTTTTCTTGTTGACTGCTTGTGCAGGGAAAACGGGAAATACCGTTTCCAAGCAGGAAAAAGCTGTTGCGGCACAAACTCAGATGGATATGGCTATGCAAGAACTTGACGAAGGGGAGACTCCTTATGTTACCAAAACAAAGCTGACACCCTCCCAACAGAGGGCACTTGAGGCCCACAGGGAACTTGAATGTTCCTTAAAAGGAACCTGCCCTACCCTCCCCGAAGAAATTCCGGCAACCGAAGAACCTGTTATTGCGGAACCTGTTATTGAAAAGCCGATACCTGAAACCGTTGCTGAAAAAGCCAGACCCGGAAGGGTTGTCGCCAATGCGGAAAGGCCGGGCAAAATTAGCAAATACCCGTTACTGAACGGTTTTCCCATCTGGTTCTCCAGCCCTGTTTATGATGGCTATTTCGGCGGCGTCGGCGTTGCTAAACCGCAAAAATCCGGCGGGCTGCCTGCACAAAGAAAGGTGGCGGTGGCACTTGCGCAGGCTGAACTGGCAAAAAATTTGGAAACCGTTGTAAACAACGAATATGTAAGCGAACGGTTATCTGTGGATAAAAAAACCGAAAGCTACTATGTGGAAAAATTTTCAACCTTGAGCAGGCAGGATGCCCAGCAACTCTTAAAAAATCCTACGGTTATAGATGAATGGTTGAATGAAAAGACCGGAGAATTCTTTGTCTGGGTGGCGGTAAAGAGGTAACCCCCAACAAATCATTATAAGCGCAATCTATTCCGTTCTCCAATAAACAGCCGTGTTTTCGTAGGTTCTATGTTAAAATAACGGACAGTTTGATAAGATATTAAGCATAAAATTTGGAGGGAGAATGTCATCGCTGTGCAGTGTGCTGAAGGTAGCGGTGGACTTGGAAGCGCCTCATCGTTAAGCCGTTGGCGTTGTAAATACAGCAAAAGGGGCAAATTAACCAGGTATGGAGGTTTGGAAGAAGAATTGAAGGAGTTACCCCTGGAGAATGCGGAATTGAATAATATCGCCGCCGTAGCAAGAGCTTGACAGACAGCCGTGTGGAGGCTTATACTATTCAGCTATATTGAAGGTTTCTATAACACGGTGAAAGTTCAAAAAGGATTAGGATATAAAAGCCCTAAGCAATTTTTGAAAGAGTGGGAGAATAGTCTGAATACAATATTTGTTTAAGAAAACGTCCGTTTTTTTATTGACTTCCTACTGAGAAACCCAAATCTGATGGAGAGGTCGTAATTGAAATAGATGAGATGTGGCATTATTTTAGCATCAAAAAAAAAGCTTTACAGCTTTTTTATTTTAACAGATAATATGTAACTTTCTACCGAGATATAGGTTTGAAATTCCTGAAATCAAAAAGAAAATAGGATTGGAATTATTTAAATTCATAATTACAGACATAAAATTGGAAAGCCTTATATTTACTGTATTTTTAGTGCTAATATATACAGATTTATAAGTTGGGGAACATATGAAAAGATTTCTCTTAATTTTAACCGCCTTATCCCTATTAACACCGTTTGGGGTATTTGCTCGGGAGAGCGAAAGCGAAGATAATGACGAAGCCGCTCTGATTAGACAGAGCGCGGAGGTTCATTTTCTAAAAGTGGACGGCATAATAAGCTCCGGCACCCATAAATATATAAAAAAAGCGATAGAAAACGCCGCAAAAGAAGATGCGGGGGCGCTTGTTATTAAGCTGAACACCCCCGGCGGCCTGTTGGAGGCTACAAGGAATATCGTTCAAGAGATTTTGGCGTCTCCCGTACCAATAGTGGTTTATGTGGCACCGGCAGGTTCACGGGCGGGTTCCGCAGGGGCATTTATAGCCTTGTCCGCCAATTATGCGATTATGGCAGATGGCACGAATATCGGGGCGGCTCACCCCGTTTCTCTCTCTGGAAGCGATATAGAAGGGGATATGCGGGAGAAAGCGTTGAATGATACCTCAAGTTTTATGCGCTCCATTGCAGAAAAACGCGGGCGCAATATGGATGAGGCTCTTTTAATGGTGACGGAATCCAAAAGTTTCACCGCATCGGAGGCTTTGCGGGCGGGGCTTGTGGATGGGGTTATCCACGATGATGATGCGCTCCTGCTTATGTTGGAGCAGGAGCTCGGCATCGAAAAGTGCGTTAAAACTGAAATCTCCCCTAATGCCCGCGAGCGTTTGGGATTCGCTCTGGCAAGCCCTGACCTTCTTGTGATTCTCTTTCTTCTTTGTGTATTGATGTTCTTCCTAGAGTTCAAGATGCCCGGCACCTTTGTTTTTGCAGGTGTCGGCATGGTATGCCTTGTGTTATTCCTCGTGGGGATCAACATAATTCCGGTCAATTGGATAGGCTTGCTCCTTATTATTGCGGGGATTGGTCTTCTAGTGGCGGAATTGTTTATCACAAGTTTCGGTCTTATGGCAATAGCGGGGATCATTGCCCTTGTCGGGGGGCTCTGGCTCTTATTTGATACCGATAAAGCTCAGGGGGTGTCTGTGTCTGTCTCTTTGTTGATTACGGTGGTGTTAATCACCGGAACGGTTATTTTGCTGCTTGGAAGGCTTATATTAAAAGATCACTTTAAAAAACCAATGCTTGGGATGAACAGCGTTATCGGGAAAAAAGCGGAAGTGCTTGTTTGGAGCGGTTCTTTTGGGCAAGTGAGGGTTCACGGGGAGATATGGAAAGCTGTTTCTGATGAGACGCTTACGGCAGGGGAAGAGGTTACTGTGGAGGAGGCGGACAACTTTTCACTAAAGGTAACAAAGAGGGATATTGGCGATTTTGCTGTTTA
>JAITJJ010000189.1 GCA_031278965.1 Deferribacteraceae bacterium | reverse complement strand
GCCTGATATATCCCCTTCAAATCCTTCGCTGCCTCTTTTCTGTCTTTGCAGGAAACATATCTGAATGAATTGCGCAAAAGATGAACTATGCATAATTGCTCTTTCGTCTTCGGGAATACCGCCTTTATTGCATCAGGGAAACCCTTAAGACCATCCACACAAGCTATGAATATCTCTTTAATACCACGGTTCTTTAACCCGGTTACCGCTGAAAGCCGGAAATGACGCCCCTTATTCTCACTTATCCACAACCCTGAAAGCTCTTTCTTACCCTCCGTATTCACCGCCAACGCAATGTATACCGATTTGCTGATTATACGCTTGTCCTGACGAACATTTACCTCTTGCAATCCAGGTAAAGTATGGGATATATCTCAGATAACGGTCTTTCCTGTCATTCAGGAACATCATCGGGAACCGCTTCCGTTACTCCGGATACCAACGCAGGAGATATGCCGGCATCATACATCTCCTTAAATGCCGCCTGTATATCCCTTGTGGTCATACCTCGTGCGAAAAGAGTGAGTATCCTGTCATCCATACTGGTAAAACGGCGCTGGCTCTTCCTAACCAATATCGGTTCAAATGTTGCCTTACGGTCTCTCGGTGTTGTTATCTCAAACTCTGCATCCCCAGTTTGGAGTGTCTTGGATGAATAACCGTTGCGGCTGTTGTGTTCCTCCTCATTCTCCAAATGATACTCCAACTCCGCATTTAATGCCTCCTCAACAGCTATCTTTCTTCAATACCCTTGAAAGAGTGTTGAGGTCATCCTCCGTTCTAATCGGCGGAAACTTGGATAAAAATTCCTCCGCAATCACTGTCGCTTCCTGTTCGTTCATATAAATGTCCTCCAAATTATAAAATCAATAAAAGGTTAAACTAAAATCTTTTAAACCTCTCACCTTTACTCACCTCAGAACATCTACACAAAATCCTTTACACTCTCAGAATATACCGGCTCTATCGGAATATAGTGCCTGAGGTATCCCGTATGTAGTAAGTGCTGCCCTTAATACCTCCAAATAACCCATTAGACATTCATTCTTGCACATATATAAACCTGTTATTTTACCTTCCGCATCGTCTATAAAGCCATGAAGGGCTAAGCTCTCTCCTGTATCAAACCAATCGTATGACGTGGCATCTATTTGAAGAAGTTCACCGTTGCTGTCACGGCGCTTCCTTCTCCTAAACTTCTTCCGCAAATTTAAAAAATTAATCACCGCCCCTTTTGAGCGTGCTCTCTTTTAGAGTGATTATCCTCCGCCTCAACTCCTCCGTGGTAAAGTTGGATGGATGACGACCTGAATTGCCGTGTATTACTCCAGACGCTCCAACTTCCCTTACCCGCCGCATCAACTGCTTTACTCGCCTCTCGCTCAATCCCAATCGCTTGGATACCTCTTTGACAGTATAACGACCGTCAACCGCCGCTTGGATTAAGCTGTGTCTGTCTACTCCTTTTTTACTCATAATGAATTTCATACCTCCTAATATATCACGGGGGATGAAATATTCCCTCGCGATTCTTAAGGGTGAAATTATCCCTTATTAATTTCAACCGCATTTTTTTATTTGACAAACGTTAAAAATAGCACTATCCTTAAAACCGTATTAAACCTATGTATTCAGATAAATCCTGATAATTTGTGCATAACTGGCTAATGTTAATCTTTATTTCCATAAGGAGTATTTAGTGAATCTTACCGAATTAAAAAAAATCCCGCTTGAGGACCTAATAGGCATCGGTTCTGATCTGGAGATTGAGAATGCTGCAAGTTTATTGCGGCAGGAATTGATGTTTGAGATATTGAAGGCAACCAGCAACACAGGCGGACAGATATACGGTCAAGGTGTTCTGGAAATCCTGCCAGATGGTTTCGGCTTTCTCCGTTCTACAGATTTTAACTATCTGCCCGGTCCCGACGATATTTATGTCTCTCCCGCGCAGATAAGGCGTTTCGGACTTAGAAACGGCGATACGGTGGCAGGCGAGATTCGCCCCCCAAGGGAAGGGGAAAAATATTTTGCTATCCTTAAAGTTGAAGCGATAAATAGCGACCCGCCACCACGCCTTAAAAAACTCTTTGAAAACCTTACACCCCTCTTTCCTGATGAGAGGCTTAATTTAGAGGCTTTCCCCACCCATTACGACACCAGGTGCATGAACCTTCTGGCACCTGTGGGCAAAGGGCAGAGGGGGCTTATAGTCGCCCCGCCGAAAACCGGCAAAACTATGCTTTTAAAGTCCATAGCCAACAGTATAACTAAAAACCATCCGGAAGTTTTTTTAATTATCCTCCTCATAGACGAGCGGCCGGAGGAAGTGACAGATATGCAGCGCTCCGTTCAGGCTGAAGTTATAAGCTCCACCTTTGACGAACCCGCCTACCGTCACGTTCAAGTTTCTGAAATGGTTTTGAACAAGGCAAAGAGGATGGTAGAACACGGCAAGGATGTGGTAATTCTTTTAGACAGCATAACCCGCCTTGCCCGCGCCTATAACTCCATAGAACCCCCTAGCGGCAAGGTTCTCTCCGGCGGTGTGGATGCCAATGCACTGCATAAGCCCAAGAGGTTTTTCGGCGCCGCAAGAAATATTGAAGACGGCGGAAGCCTCAGCATAGTCGCCACCGCCCTTGTGGATACCGGTTCCAATATGGATAAAGTTATATTTGAGGAATTTAAGGGCACCGGCAATATGGAACTCCACCTTGACCGCCGCCTTGTGGAACGCCGCACTTTCCCTGCCATAGACGTCAATATATCAGGTACAAGGCGTGAAGAGCTCTTGCTTACCAAAGAGGAGCAGAATAAAGTATGGATACTCCGCCGCTTCCTCTCCGGCATGAACAGTGTTGACGCTATGGAATTTCTTCTTGAAAAGATGAAAGGCACCAAAACAAATCAAGAGTTCTTAGATTCTATGGGGAAATAGATGTTGCAGGCGGCTTATGTTCTTCCGCACCCGCCGCTTGCCGTCCCGGAGGTTGGCAGAGGGAGAGAGGTTGGGATAAAAGACACCATTAACTCCTACCTGCAGGCAGCAAATGAGATCAAAGCTCTCTCCCCCGATACCCTTGTTTTCATCTCCCCTCATGCCACAGCATATTATGACTATATACATATCTCCCCTTCCGCCTCCGCCTATGGGGATTTCTCATCGTTTGGAGCAAAAGAGGTCGCCTTTAACGTTCAATATGACACCGAGTTTGTAAAAGTTTTATCCGCCGCCGCCAAAGCCTGCGGCATCTCCGCGGGGGCGGAGCACGAGCAGGAGAAAACTCTGGATCACGGGGTTATGGTTCCTCTCTATTTTATAGATAAGGTATATAAAAACTGCTCTCTGGTACGTACCGGGCTTTCGGGGCTTCCCCCCCTTGAGCATTATAAATTCGGAACTCTCATAGGGGAAACAGCGGAAAAGTTATCCCGCAAAACCGTGATAATCGCCAGCGGAGATCTCTCTCATAAACTAAAAAAGAGTCATTACGGCTATGCTCCAGAAGGAGAAGAGTTTGATAATCTTGTTATGGATATCCTCCGCCGTGCTGACTTTCTCTCCCTTTTAAATTTTGATCCCGCCCTTTGCGCCGCAGCGGGGGAGTGCGGCTACCGCTCGTTTCTTATTATGGCAGGGGCGCTCGATAAAAAGAGGGCAAACCCCCGCTTTTTATCCTATGAAGGACCCTTCGGCGTGGGATATGGCGCTTGTGCTTTTGACATAACAGGGATAGACGATGCGCGCAATTTCGGAGAACAGTTTTTTAGCATTCAGACCGAAAAGATAATGAAGGAGCGCAAAGCAGCTGATCCCTATGCCGCTCTTGCCCGTTTGGCTGCAGAGCATATAGTAAAAACCGGTAAATCCTTTGCGCCCTCCAAAGAGTTGTTAGGCGGGGAGCTGGGGAAAACCCGCAGAGCTGTTTTTGTTTCCTGCAAAAAAGATGGGGAGTTGCGGGGGTGCATAGGCTCTATCCTGCCAACTTGCGGCAATCTAGTTTTAGAGATAATACGCTTTGCGGAAGCGGCTGTTATGCACGATCCGCGTTTTCCTCCGGTGGGGCAAGAGGAACTTGAAATGCTAAGTTACAGCGTAGACGTTCTGGAAGCTCCAGAGCCTGCAACTTTTGAGGAACTTGATCCAAAAGTTTATGGGGTTATAGTGTCGGCAGGCAGCAAACGCGGAGTGCTGCTGCCCGATCTGGAAGGGGTAAACACCGCCCGTGAACAGGTAGAGATTGCCATAAAAAAAGGAGGAATTACCTCCGCAGAAAAATACAGCTTGGAAAAGTTTAAGGTTACCAGGCATAAATAGGACATTGCGCTAAACAGGAAGCCTTATCTTGAAAATAGATGATGGTTCGTTTTTTATGTTTCAGCAAACTCTCTCATTGTCTTGCTCAATATCCAGGCAAAGCGTCTTCCGGATGCTTTTAAAGAGCCGCAATACAGGAAAACACAAGATTGCCAAAGGATTTTTCACGTAATTCACCCCATAAAATGCCCAACCGGGTTAAGTCTCGGAGAATATTAAATCTCCCTACCCCGGTTTTTAATTTAAAAAATGGGGACAGACTGTCGAAAAAATGCAAAACAGGTTGCTTGCTTTAAATAATTCTGAATTTGCGCGGAGCGGGACCTGCGCCCGCGTAGCGCAATTCCTTTGCCTCCCCTGCAATTCGGTCGCTCGCTTCGCCTTCGCTTAAGCCTTGTTGCAGCAGCTTGCGCCGCCTATTATTCAGATGAGGCTATTTAATATAAACAACCTCTTTTAATCAATCTTTTCAAGCGCTATACAGCTTCTCAAAAAAAATTTTGGGGTAAGACGACGAATATTAATACTTTATAAATCCTCTAAATAACAGTTCAGATATGAATTTATTTTAAAATACCTGTTTCTAAACCGAATTAATACTTTACAAATTCTGTAAATAAATATAAGTTTCTTATGGTCTTTTACGCCTTGTGCTTTTTTCCAAGATTGCTGTTTAATTTTAGGATTACTGCACAGTAAAAGGCGTTGTATTAGCTCTTCTGACAGCGGACACTTTTTTCTAATTGCAAAAAAGATTAAGGAGAGGACGGGAAGGGTTCCTTTCCAGAATAAAGGTAAGAGATGAATAAAATACGGGAATTCGGGCTATACAGCAGCAGTTATGAACATGACTCGTGCGGTGTGGGAATTGTTGCGAATATTAACAATGTGGCAAGTCACAAGATAGTGACGGACGGACTTTTTGTCCTAAAAAACCTTACTCACCGCGGCGCCATCGGCGGAGATGCCCTCACGGGCGACGGAGCGGGGATTTTAATATCTATCCCCGATGCTTTTTTCCGTAAATTTATGAAGCTCCCCAAACAGGGTGAATACGCTGTTGCGATGATCTTTAACTACGGCGGCGACGAGGCTTATTCCGCCATTGAAAAGGTTATTGCCAATAAAGGGGGAAAAATCATTGGTTGGCGGGATGTCCCCACAGATTCCTCCGGTATCGGCAATGTCGCGCGGGATACCTGCCCCAAGATTCGCCAGCTCTTTGTAGACGGGACTGCCTTTGCAGACGGCGGGGAGTTTGAGCGCAAACTCTTTGTTATGCGCCGCATAGTTGAGAAAGAGCAGCCAAACATATATATACCGAGCTTTTCATCTAAAAAGACTGTCTATAAAGGGATGCTTATGGCAACCCAGATTGAGCAGTTTTACCCCGATCTTCTTGATGAGACATTTGCCTCCCCCATTGCCCTTGTGCACCAACGTTTCAGCACGAACACCTTTCCCACTTGGGAGCTTGCCCAACCGTTCCGTTTTCTTGCGCATAACGGGGAAATAAACACCCTTAGAGGCAACCTAAACCATTTGTCAAGCCGCGAACCACACTTTAAGAGCGATCTCTTCGGCGAAGATATAAAAGAGCTTATCCCCTTGATAAAAGAAGGGCAGAGTGATTCCGCCTGCCTTGACAACATGGTAGAGATGCTTATCGCCGCCGGCAGAGACCTCTGCCATACAATGCTTATGACCGTTCCGCAGGCCTGGGGCGAAGACTACTATATGGGACGGGATATCCGCGGGTTTTACGAATACCACACCCCCATAATGGAGCCGTGGGACGGTCCTGCCGCTCTGGCGTTCTCTGACGGGGTAAATGCAGGAGCGATGCTTGACAGAAACGGTCTGCGCCCCCTCAGATATACTCTGACAAAAGACAATCTCTTTGTCATAGCAAGTGAAGCGGGGGTTCTCCCTATCCCTACCGAAAATGTCTCCAAAAAAGGGCGGATCGCCCCGGGAGAGATAATCTACTGTGATCTTGAAAACCGCCGAATCCTCTTTGATAAAGATGTAAAAAAACTCGCCGCCCGAAAGCACCCTTACCGCCGTTGGGTGGACGAAAACAAACTTACGGTTGACGGGCTTTTTACCACAATAAACCCCTCAAGCGTAAAGCCGGGGCTCCCTCAGCGCCAAAAGCTATTCGGCTACACAAAAGAGGATTTGGAGCTTATCATCGCCCCTATGGCGGAAAACGGGATAGAGCCCACCGGTTCTATGGGCAATGATGCCGCCCTTGCCGTTTTATCCCAAGAACCCCAACTCCTTTTCGGATATTTTAAACAGCTCTTTGCACAGGTTACCAACCCCCCCATTGATCCCATACGGGAAGAGCTTGTTATGAGTCTTGCCACCTATATCGGCAACAAGGGAAATATTTTGGAAGAAACCGCGGAGCACGCCAAGATCATCCGTCTTGAACGCCCTATCCTCACAGATGACGAGATAGAGCGGATTAAAATCATACGGGAGAACGGTTTTAGAGCGGTAACACTCCCCATAGGCTTTACAGGAGATCTGGAAAGTGCCTTGAACGAACTCGGAGCGGCGGTGGTTAAAAATGTTCAGGAAGGGAAAAAGATTTTAATCTTAAGCGATAAAGAGCTGGGAGCAGGGCAGTTCCCAATCCCCTCTCTTTTAGCGGCGGCGTGCGTAAATAAGGCGCTGATAAAAGCCAAAATACGCCCCGAAGCAGGGATAATCCTTGAAACCGGCGAGGCTAGGGAAGTTATGCACTTTGTGCTCCTTTTGGGATATGGTGTTACGGCGATAAACCCGTATCTTGCGCTGGAGACAATTTCAGACCTGGTCAGAGACGGCACAATCCGGAAAGACCTTGTATGCGCCGCCGGAAACTATATCAAAGCAGCGGGGAAAGGGATATTAAAGACCATGTCAAAAATGGGAATCTCCACCCTCCGCAGTTACCGATCAGGTCAGCTTTTTGAAGCTGTGGGGCTCTCCAAAGAGCTTATAGACAGGTATTTCACAGGCACAGCATCCCGTATAGGCGGGATAGGGATTAAAGATATAGAAACGGAAGTTATTGAACGCATCCGCTTAGCTTATACGGCGGCGGCTGAAGAGCTCCCAAACGGCGGGAAGTACAGATACCGCAAAGACGGTGAAAAACACCTCTGGACTCCGGAGAGTATGGTTGCCTTCCGTCAGGGGGTTCAAACAAACGATCCCGCAAAATACAGGGAGTTTGCAAATTTTATAAACGATCAGAGCGGCCGCCTCTGCACTTTAAGAGGGCTCTTCAAATTTGCGGAGGCAAAACCTATACCGCTTGATAAGGTGGAGCCCGCTGAAAATATTATGAAACGTTTTATAGCAGGGGCAATGAGTATGGGGGCGTTAAGCCCTGAGGCCCATGAAACCATTGCAATCGCGTTAAATAAGATTGGCGGTATGAGCAACAGCGGAGAGGGTGGGGAAGATCCGGAGCGCCTAAAGCCGGGACCTAACGGCGAAAATCGCGCAAGTGCCGTGCGTCAGGTGGCGTCCGGCAGATTCGGCGTTACTATAGAATATCTTGCCCACGCAAAAGAGATACAGATAAAGATTGCCCAAGGCGCAAAGCCGGGCGAAGGGGGGCAGCTACCGGGGCATAAGGTAAACCACTTTATAGCAAAGTTGCGGCACTCCACGCCTTTTGTTACCCTGATTTCACCCCCTCCCCACCACGATATATATTCCATTGAGGATCTGGCGCAGCTTATCTTTGACCTTAGAAATGCCAACCCCGCGGCGCGAATCTCCGTTAAACTTGTAAGCGAGGTTGGGGTTGGCACCATCGCGGCGGGGGTTGCCAAAGCTCACTCGGATATGATTTTAATAAGCGGTCATGACGGCGGAACAGGGGCAAGCCCTTTAACAAGCATAAAACATGCGGGGTTGCCTTGGGAGTTGGGGCTTGCCGAAACACAGCAGACCTTGGTATTGAACAATTTAAGGAACCGGGTGCGCCTGCAGGTTGACGGGCAGATTAAAACCGGGAGGGATGTGGTTATCGCCGCCTTGCTGGGCGCGGAGGAATACGGCTTTGGAACAACTGTGCTTGCCTGTATTGGGTGCATTATGGTGAGAAAGTGCCACGATAACCGCTGCCCCACAGGAGTTGCCACTCAAGACGCAAGTCTTAGGAAACGCTTTACAGGCAAACCAGAATATATAGAAAACTATTTTAGATTTGTCGCAGAAGAGGCACGGGGGATATTAGCCTCTCTTGGGCTTGCTTCCATAGATGAAACTGTGGGGAGGAGCGACCTTTTAAAGACTGTGGATGCTTTGGATTTTTATAAAACTAAAAACCTTAACTTTTCAAAGATATTCACAAAACCCGAAGGAGATTCTCCTACCTTTAAAGGGAATGATTACGCCAATTTTGCAAGCTATGACCGTGAATTTCTTATACCTGAATTTAACGGGGTTCAACTCCGTCTTAAAAGGGAGTTGAACAATACCTACCGAGCGGTGGGGGCGGAGCTATCCAGCAAAGCGGTTAAAGAGTATCCGCCGCTTAAAGAAGATACGGTTGTGATAGACTTCACCGGATGCGCGGGACAGAGTTTCGGAGCGTTTTTGGCGCCGGGCATCACCCTCCGTCTCTCCGGCGAAGCCAACGACTTTGTGGGAAAAGGGATATCCGGCGGGAAGATCATAATTCGCACCCCGGAGGACGCAACCTATGTAAGCTCCGAAAACTCCATAGTAGGCAATATCATCGCTTACGGCGGAACATCCGGAAAGATATTTATCAACGGGAGAGCGGGAGAGCGTTTTGCCATCCGCAACAGCGGCGTAACCATAGTGGCCGAAGGGGTTGGCGACCACGGGTGCGAATATATGACCGGCGGAGTTGCGCTTGTATTGGGGCTTACCGGAGTAAACTTCGGAGCGGGGATGACCGGAGGATTTGCCTATGTCTTAGACGAATACGGAGATTTTGACCTGCGCTGCAACATGAATACCATTGATCTTGAAAATATCGCCGCCGGTTCCGAAGATGAGGCAATAATACTCTCCTTGCTGAAAGAGCACTATGAGAACACCGCCAGCGCAAAAGCAAAAACGCTGTTGGATGCATGGCAGATCTACCGTGACCGCTTTGTAAAGGTGTTCCCGATAGAATACCGTCTAGCGCTGGAAAAAGCAAAAGCGTAAATTTTTAGGGGGCGCCCCCAGGGTTGCAATATAACCTGAACTCCCGCATATTATACGGCGTTAGGTTGCGGGAAAGTTATATAAGTTTAAAGTCTTTCAAAAGCAGCGCTAAACAGATGATTTTTCGGCGGACTTTCGTTTGTTGCCTACTGGACTTCGTAAGTTATATCCACGCTTGCGCTTACGGAGATCATACCTGCCGACACAGAGCTTTCATCTGAAAGCATATCCGCTCCGCTATCATCAATCTGAGATATATTCTGAACAGCGTAATTTCCCCTATATCTCCCGTATGACGGACGGTATTGGGATGAATGTTCCGTGATGTTCACCGGCTTGCCTAGTTTTATCCCGGCGGCATCCGTTAAAAGTTTGGCCTTTTCCTGAGCCGCTTTTACCGCCGCAAGGCGGGCTTCATCCCGGTGGACGCGCAGTTTAGATGTTGAAAAAGATAGATATTCAACCCTATTAATCCCCAAATCCAAAAGCGGGTAGATGAGCTTGTCATACTTTGATATATCCTCTAAAGTTACGGTAAGGGTTTGTGAGAGTTCATAGTAAAGGAGTGCGGCGGCATTTTTTTCATCATCTCTGTTCCTGTAATTAGGGGAGATGTATACATTGGAAGTTTGAATATATTTTTCCGCCACCCCG